>JBAUTA010000898.1:0-5890 GCA_049581985.1 Kovacikia sp. | reverse complement strand
GCTGGTGGACATCTTGCCAACTGCCATATCGGTGCCAACGGTCAGCACCCGCAGGCAAGCGAGGGTGCGCGCCTGACCTGTCCCCACTGGTAGATTGGGTGGTTCCTGCCGCACATCCCAGATCCACTGCTCCGGTTTGAGCAGGGTCCGCAGTTCTGGATCCTCATTGAGCTGAGTATGCAATCCATTCGCGATCGAAACCCCCGCCGTAATGGCATCCCGCACATCTCGCCGCCAATCTTCTGGAAGTTCACCTCCTAGCATGGCAATCCCGATCGCCAGCACCTCTGGCTGGTACTGCAAGGCAGCTTCAGCGGAAGCCACGATCGGCACCTGGCGCGGAATCCCCGTTAACTCAGGCAGAGATTCCCCGGCACAGTCCCGGTCAATTACCGCAACGATGTTGACCGTTGAGTAGCGCAACATTGCCAACCCTGTTTTGCCGTGGGTTCCCCGAATTCCTTCATGCAAAAGAATGGCAACCCGCTGGTCAGGTTCAATCATAGATAGGGGTCCTGTGCATGTTAACTTCCTGCCCTACTGCAATCCGTTCACGTTGGTCATCGATCGCGGTCAACCGTATTTCCTGGCGTCCGAAGGTGGTTTAGTCCTTGGAAGGGGCACACGGCCGTGCGCCCATACAGAAAATATCGAAGTTATTTAATTCTCATTCCTTAGCGGAATTCCCTGACTTTTCAGACCTTTGAGTGCTAAGGCCCAGAAATGGTGAATCAATTAATGGTGAATCAATTATTGATCGCCGATTGCCTTGATCGCCGATTGCCTTGATCACCGATTGTGATCGCGAACTGTACAGCAAACACAATTTGTGTGAATCCATTAAGAGTAAACTGCAACCAGTTTATTTCACCTCTCGCAGAGTCAGAACGTTATCCCTGATACATCCTCCCACCCTCTTCCCTCTCCTCCCTCTCTAAGGATGATCCCTGCATGAACCAGCATCACATTCAGGTAACAGTTTCTAAAAAAACATTCGCCCAAAACATTCGCCATCTCCGCGATCGCATTGCTCCGTCAAAGTTGTGCGTGGTGATGAAGGCAAATGCCTATGGGCATGGATTAAAGGCACTGGCCCCTGTTGCAGTGGAGGCGGGGGCCGACTACATCGGAATTTGTACCAATCCGGAAGCAGCCACCATTCGCAATCTTGATTTAGGGATTAAGCTCATGCGGCTGCGGATGGCCTTACCGGAAGAGTTGGAGGAATCCTGCGATCGGCTCCAGATTGAGGAACAGATTGGTACCCTGGAAGCTGCCGACTACCTTTCAAGCGCTGGCATTCAGCGCGGCAAAAAAATTCCCGTCCACCTCAATATCGACACAGGCATGGGTAGGAGCGGTTTTTTTCCCTCCCAGATTGATCAGGTCAAAAAAGTTTGCGCCCTGCCTGGACTCCAGATTGTTGGCATTATGACCCACCTGGCCTCAGCCGATGGCAACGACCTGACTTTTACAGAAACCCAGTTAGAAAAGTTTCATCATCTGCGTAGTGCCCTGAATGACGACCTCCCCGATGATGTATTGACCCACACCCATAACAGCGCTGCCACCGTCCGTTTAGCCTCCCGCTGCAATAGCCTTGTCCGGGTTGGAGCCGCCTGTTTTGGCGTGCGCACATCCCAGGCATTTGCCAACCCTTCTGACCTGAAACCCGTGATGTCTGTTAAAACCAGGGTCGCCCAGGTGCGCGCAGTTCCCCCTGGAGAACCGATTGGCTACGGTAGTCTGTATACCACGCCACGGCCTAGTCTGATTGCTTCGCTACCCGTTGGGTTTGGCGAAGGCTATCCCCGGTCTTTGTTCAATAAGGGGATTGTGCTGATTCACGGTCAGCGTTGTCCTGTGGTGGGAAGGGTTTCGCTTAATATCATCACTGTGGATGTGACGGATGTGCCCCAGCCAGTGAAGTGGGGCGATGAGGTGGTCCTGGTGGGTTGCCAGGGACCTGAGGAAATGACCTTTGAGGAGTTAGCGGATAAGTTTCACAGCGTTCACACCGAGATTAATTTGATGGCGGGCTTTATGAATGAAATCTACTACGAATAAACTCTGCTACGCCCCAGGCGTAGGTTGAGCATGACAGGGTTCAGGGGGGTTGGTCGATCGTAAAACGGAAAAGGCCAGCGGGGTATCACCCTAGATTAATCGATGCATTTCCCCAGGAATGTTTTAGTCCGGTTCGGCAAACGGACTAGAATTAAAGTACTTTCTTTGCCCAAAGGTTAACGATTAAAACTAATGAGCCAACACGAGGTTGAGCAACTCCTTCAGCAAGCCGATGAAGCCCAGGATGCAGGAAATTTAACCGAAGCGGAAGAACTCTGCCGTCAAGTTTTTCAGCGAGATCCCAGCAATGTCATCGCTTACAAGAGGCTGGGTAGTTTGCTGATCCGACGCAAGCAGGTCGATGAAGCGATCGCGCTCTACCGTCTGGCAATTGACAGGAACCCTGAGGATCCCCGTCCCTATATCGTCCTGGCAGAAACCTTGATTCACCAGGATAAAATCGGGGAAGGGATTGCCCTGTATCATCAAGCCATCCAGCTTGACCCGGATAATCCGAATATCCAGTTTCTTTTGAAAGATGCGGAGCGGAAAAAGGAAAGCCTGAAGCCGAAAGCTGCGGATACGGCATTTCGGCTTGCCTCCAGCCATCGTTCTAGTCCAGCGATCGATGCTGGCAAGAAGGGATAGGGGGATGGAGGATTAGAAGCGGTTTGTCAACGAGGTTTGCGATCCCCCTAAATTCCCCGTGAAAAAGACTTTCAAACCTGTTCCCGCCTTTTTGAGGGGGGCTAGGGGGGATCTTGAAGTGTCTACCATCACAGCCTATAAGTAGGTAGCTCTAATTAATTGTAAGAAGGGGGAGTGGGGGCTGCGCCCCCAGGCAGGGGGTTCCACCCCCTCCACCCCCAAACTCATCTTTTATTTAATTGCGCCCAGCTACTTAGTTTTTCAAACCCCCTTTTAGGGAGTGAAGATTGGCTGCTTGGCTGCCAAAAGGTCTGAAAATCTTATTGCTTCGTTCCTCATCGCCCAGAAATCCATTTCTGGGCTAACAGCAGACCTCCATTCAAATGGACTGAAATCCCTGGCCAGTTCTCTTGAGAGGACTGTAGCTAGCAGCCAGGAAATGAATTTCCTGGCGTACTGGGAGGCAAGCCGAAGATCGGTCAGTCAGCCATGAAGATTGGAGTTAGTCGATGACTTTACTCGCTTCTAGCTTCTGCCCTCCTAGCTTCTGCTAAAGCACAAACATCAAGGAAAGAAACATAATAAGGAAACACCATATTTAAGGCGATCGTGACGAGTTCTCTTCCTTGGCAACAGCGGGTGGGCAATCAGCGGGATTGGGTCTGGCGGGGTTGGCAGATTCGCTACACTTACCTGCGATCGGCTCAGGCTGAGAAGGAGCCACCGTTGATTCTGTTGCATGGCTTTGGGGCGTCGATCGGGCACTGGCGGAACAATTTGTCTGAGCTGGCGCAGCGGCATACGGTCTATGCCCTGGATTTGTTAGGGTTTGGCGCTTCCGAGAAGGCGACGGCTGCCTACGATTCCACCCTGTGGGCGGAACAGGTGTATGACTTCTGGAAAACCTTTATTGGCAAACCCGTGGTGTTGGTGGGAAACTCCAACGGTTCCCTGGTTTGTCTGGCGGTTGCGGCGTTGCACCCAGAGATGGTCAAGGGCATTGTGTTGCTGAATCTGCCCGACTCCTCGGTGCTGGAATATAGCCCATGGGTCAACCGGGCCATGAAGCCGCTTGCCTGCCTGTTTCGGCCCGTCTTGCAACTGGCAGTCGGCATTTTCACCTTTCCCCTGGTCTTCAGTCCCCTGTTCCGGCTGATTCGCAGTCCTGGCTTTATCAAACTCTGGGCCAACCAGGCCTATACCCATCCCCACAGCATCACGGAAGAGTTGCTGGAAATCCTCTCGCTTCCTGCCTTCGATCGGGGGTCTGTGAAAGCGCTGCGGGCCATGGTGCTGTCTAAAAAGGGGACCAAGGGCGACTATGCGGCCAGGACCCTACTGCCTCGACTAGCAATTCCCCTGCTGCTGCTATGGGGCAAACAGGATAAGATGGTGCCGCCCAAGCTGGCTCCCCTGTTTGTCAAATACAACCCCCGCCTGACGCTGGTTGAAATCGACAACGCCGGACACTGCCTGCATGACGAATCTCCAGAGGAGGTAAATCGGTTGATTCTGGAGTGGTTGGCTGCGGAGGTTACTCCGGCTGGGGAGCAGGGGGCGAGGGAGGAGCGACCCCCAGGTTCAGAAGCAACGTCAGCTCAATCAAGATGCTAGAGATCCTGCGGTCAGAAATTGACAGGCTGACACCAATTTAAATAGCGAACAGGGCAGATTGGGGACGGGTAGCAGGAGATCCGCCCCTGGCTGGGGGCTTTGCCCCCCCCACCCATCTGCAACCTTCATTTTTTATGTCTCACAAACCGGGGGGAGATGCCCCGGCGGGTGGAAGTCTGTGAGCAAGCCCTGGCGTTGATGAAGCGGGATCAAACCCCAGAGCAGTGGGCAGACCTGCAGATTTGGTTGGGTGTAAACAGATTCACGCAATACTGCCCCGCTTCCTTGCTTCCTTGTAGGAAGTCCCAACATTTCGTAGTCCGGCGCGGATCATTTGTTGCTCCAGCAGGGCAAAAAAGCGGGTCCGATCGCCCCCCCGCACCACTGCCTGATTATGGGCCTCCGCCAGGGCCACCGGATAGCCGTAGCCCTTCTGCACCTGCGCCAGGGTCAAACTGAGGGCCTGATCCAGCAGGGCGCTATCCGTCGCAACCCAGGCAGGAAACTCAATCCGGGCAATTTCCATGCCAACGTGAACATAACAAAAGTAGATCCGGTGGTCGCCATACAGATCCAGGATGCGGGCAGAACTGCGCCAGAGGGGGCTGCGCTGCCCTGGCTCCAGTTGCATCGCCCACAGGGCCGCATCCTTGAGCGGGTCTAACACCTGACAGGGTGCCCGATCGCCCTGCCCTGGGCAATGAGTCAGGCAATCCGGTGTCTCGTAGGGACAGGCGGGCAATCGCAAAAAGTTGACCATTTCCCCACTGCGGGAAGCACTCAGATAACCCACGAGCGGTATCCGATGCGCCCGTAGCTGCTCCCAGGTAGCCAGAATGGGGGGGAGAATGCGATCGCGGGCCTCTCCTGGCAGGGATTCCAGGAACCAGTAGATCAGGGAACCATCGACAAGGGCAAGGGTGGGTGGAGAGGATGGGGAGGGAGAGAGGGATTGATGGGTTTCCCAACTGCCTACCCCAGTTCCCAGTTCCGCCAAGGCCACGGCCTCGGATACTGTCCGTTGATAGCCCATCCACTCCTCGGTGCGAATGCCCCACTGGCGGGAGACATAGAGATCTTCAGGACGGTAGAAAACTTCGGGTAAGCTGTCTAACAGGGGCAGACGGTTTTGCCCGTAATGCAGAATGATGCGACCGATGTTGATCAGGTAGCAGTAGGCAATTTCGTGGTGGCTGGGGGCAATTTGGGAGCCGTCGGTGGCTATTACAGTATGGGCCGCAGGCGGAACCGGAATCGGAGGACGGATATGGAGGGGTTCGACGGGTTCGGCAGCCGTGAAACTGAGGCGATCGCGCCCCATCTGCTGGCGGGCGACCAGTTCCTGCTGCTGGGAAGATGCCTGAGCTAAAAGTTTTTGCGCCAGGTCTAAACGCTGCCGTGTGGCTGTTGCCTCCAGGGTCAACTGGCGGCTAATTCCCTGCATTTGTTGGGCCAGTTTGGTTAAATCGAGCATGGGAGGGAGAGCAGGAGAGGGGGAGAGGGGTTTGGCTGAGGAAAAAGGGAGAGGGGGAGAGAGGGGGGGAAGGAAGGAGGGAAACCG
>JBAUTA010000897.1:0-2905 GCA_049581985.1 Kovacikia sp. | reverse complement strand
GGGCGGGGTGGCGGAATCAGCGGGGGAGAGGGCGGGATGGGTCCAAACATCGCCGAGGTTGATGCCAGATAGGATGGTGCGGCCAGGCCAGATGTCGCCGAAACCTTCCAAAACAGCGCTGAGGATTGTTTGAGCTGCTAGCTGCTGGTTTTGTGTCTGTTCTAATAAAAAGTTGATCAGGTAACCAGGGCGAAGGGTTTGGCTGCCGAATAGGTGGGGGTGGCGTGATAGGGTATGACCGAGTTGATTCAAAATGCTTACCCTGCCCGATAGCCCCACCAGGGGGTTGGTGGGGCTAACCTGGAAACCCTGGCTCAAGGTTGTTTCGGTCAATTGTTGGAGGGCGATCGCATCTACCTGGAGAGGCTTTGCTGGATCGCTAGAAAACACGCCTTCACAAAATAAATGGAAGCTGGCAACTGCTAGGCCCTCCGATCGCTGAAAAATTTGGTCTGTTCCTGGCTCTTGATAACACCAGGTAGCCCCTGCCCCCGCATCAAGTAAGACACTAACGATGGCCAGATCAAATTTTGCCCAGGCTTGCTCTAAGGGAGGCAATTCTGCCAGCTTTTTCCCCAGGTCTGTAAGCCGGAGGTTGCCACCCACCTCAAAATGCCGCCAGCGGCTATGAAAAGGAATGTTTAAATCGGGGTAATTTGCGCGCGTGACTTGAACGACGTAATTTGCAACGCGATCCAACTGACTTAAATCGCAGCGAAAGTAACGTAGTTTGTCAGCGCAAGCCAGATCAAATAGTTGCCTACAGCGTTCTCGAATGGCTTGGGGAGAACGCAGATAAGCAATCGTGGGCTGGTCTGCGAGATCGGAAAGCATGGAGAACTCTCTACCCCCTACTCAACTAAACTTCGTCCCTTAATTTCTGCCAGCATGACTTCATCGGCAACGGACCCATGACTGAAGTAGCCTGCGGCTTTTTTTGCCTCAATCTCTACTCTGGCATCAGCCGGAACCAAATCTTCTGGAATCGGTACCCGCTCCACAATCTCAATCCCTGATTGGGTAATGGCGTTGTACTTCATATTGCTCATAGAGATGAATCGATCGATGCGGGTAATGCCCAGCCAATGCAAGACATCTGGCATCAATTCCTGGAAGCGCATATCCTGCACCCCAGCTACACATTCGGTCCGGGCAAAGTAGGCATCGGCGCGATCTCCGCCTTCCTGGCGCTTGCGGGCATTGTAAACGAGAAACTTAGTCACTTCACCCAGGGCGCGTCCTTCCTTCCGCAGGTAAACAATGACCCCCGCTCCTCCCTGCTGGGCAGTTTGAATACAGGCTTCAATGCCATGCACCAGATACGGGCGGCAGGTACAAATATCAGATCCAAAGACGTCGGAACCATTGCATTCATCGTGAACCCGAACAGCCACAGGACGATCGGGATCAGTAATAGCAGCGAGATCTCCAACAATATAAACCGTCATTCCGCCAATCGGAGGCAAGAAGACATGCAGATCGGAGCGGGTCACCAGTTCGGGAAACATTCCACCTGTTTGCTCGAATAGGGCGCGGCGCAGATCGGATTCAGCAACGCCTAATCGTCTAGCAATTCCGGGTAAGTACCAAACTGGTTCGATCGCGGCCTTGGTCACAACCAAATCTCCACCTGGCTTCAAAATTTTGCCATCGACCTGGATCCGCCCTTTGATCACGGCCTCTTGGAGTTCCGGCATATTGATGTGTGCCTTGGTGATCGCGATCGTGGGACGAATATCATATCCCTGCCCGTATAAGGAGCTGTATGCCTCTCCCACCAATGCCCCAAACGGATCCAGGGAAACAATTTTATCAGGATTTGCCCAAACGGGGTGGGGACCAATATGCTCTGTCGGAGAAGTATTTGTCAAATCTGCCCGATGGTCTGACTGGAGTTGTCCACTTGCCACGGCCAGCGCGCGATAGACTCCATAGGCTCCAGAATGGGTCCCTATCACGTTTCGATGAGCTGAACTGGTAAGCGTACCAATAATCGGTCCTCGCTCTAGCGGATTAGCTTGCCCCCAATGAACTGGCAGCGGTTTTTGTCCAAATCGAGCAGGATGGGATGTCAGAACAATGTGTTTCGATTTAAGCCCTGTTTTATCGCTTGACATAGATGCTTCCCTTGAGAGTGGTCGGTTAAAAAAAGCAAACCGTTCAAAGCTAATGGCGAAATCTGCCGATTCGGCAGTTTTGTGCCAGAACCGACATATGCAAGGTTTTTACGATAAGTAGGTAGTCCCAGGTATCTATCAAAACTGGTTTGAAGGGTTGAGAACCCTCAAAACACCCAAAAAATGGGTTTTGTAGATTTGAGGGGTGACTCAAATCTATCCTGACGGACCCCTGGTTAATTGTTAGAAAGGGGATTGGGGCCTGCGCCCCCAGTTAGAAGGGTTCGCCCCTTCAAACAGCTTTAATTTAATGACGCCAGCCACCTAGGCGGAGTACTTGAGGTAGAGTCTATGATTTTACCAGGAGGACTTAGATAAATGGGTTCTTCAGATAGCAGAATTTGAGTTTTAACCTGGCAATTTTTTATACTGCCTCCCGACCTGCCCTCATCCCCCACACCTTCTCCCATAAAAGCAGGGGGAGTGGGGGGTGTTGCCCCCAGTCAGGGGTTTCACTCCTGCACCCCGTCCTAACCAATGGGGCTACAGCTATAACTGGTCTAAGAGGAGGTTTTAAAGGTCCCTTATGGTGTATCAAAACTACCCAGATCCCCCTAAATCCCCCTTAAAAAGGGGGACTTTTAAGCCTGTTCCCCCCTTTTCAAGGGGGGCTATGGGGGATCTTGAAGTGTCTATCATCACAGCCTATACCTTTTCAAACACCCTCTAAATTGCTTATGCCCAGAGGGAGTTGGGAAAGCCTTTCCCTGACGGGAAAGTGTTTTTAC
>JBAUTA010000896.1:0-1710 GCA_049581985.1 Kovacikia sp. | reverse complement strand
GAGATCGTACAGTTTGCGACAATAGCAACGGGAATTAATTTTAGATTAGATCAGCAAGGAAGTAGCTGAGCAGTGGCTCGAAAGCGAAAACCAGAATGGTGTAGCGATCGCTATTTCTGGGAAGAGCAGCAAGGAATCAGATCCTTTAATCCATCCCAATGGGAAAGGAGCATCCAGGCGGATCTCAAACCTTTGGCTACTGCCAATCAGACTTGAAAGCATTCCCTAAATACTAAAGTTAACCTGTAATTACTCTTGTAATCAGGCACTCATACATTTAATTGAGGAAGTCAAACATCACAGGGAATTCCCTTCAAGAAAGCAATTAGGTAGGCTCCCAGTAAACTGCTCAAAACAATAATTGTGGCTTCCATAGCTTTACTTCCAAACTCTACTTCAATCAATAACAGAGTTTTTTAAGTTTGGACATTACCCGCAAGGGGTACTTATGGTAACGCAGGTAAGGACTTTCGGGTTAAGTCAATCCCATAAGGGCGTAGCATTTGGGCAAGGATTTTCGGACTAAGCCAGGATTTTTACCCTTGGAACCGTCCAATCCCGCCAGAGCGTAGCATTTGGGCAAGGATTTTCGGGTTAAGCCAGGATTTTTACCAAATGCTGCGCCTCTACGTCAGGTCATCTCCTCTACTTCATAAATTCTGCGGAAGAGGGCAAAGCATTCGTTTTACGATTTTCAGGAAAGTCCAATTTGATCAGGTTGGGCGGTTCGCCTGGCATTAAGTAACGCTTTCCCCAACCGCCGTTAATATCTTCAGGACGTTCGGCTGGTGGGCTGGTCTTGCCGCTGGGTAAAGGGACCACCGTTTTTTGGGTGAATTGCACATATCGACGATTATCAATCGTTGTCAGTAAAACTCCATTCTCCAGGGTCTTGCCCTGCGCCTTAAGCTGCTGGTCAAACTCCAAAATACTCTTATTAAGATCGTCAACTGCGTAGGTTGCCAGAAAGACCACTTCTGTACCCGGTACAAAAGTGGCAATGAGCTTTGACTGATCAAGCTGCCAGTTCTCTTGAAACTGTCCGTCAGGTGCTATCTTCCATAAATTGAGTAGGGTTTCCCACTTTCCTTGCTTTACCACAACAGTCTGATACGCCAGAATAGCGTAGGTTGGTTTTGGGTTCAGGTCCCGCGCTGCCTGGCTAGAGAGCTGAAGATAGCGAACAGCGGCTACCTGTATTCGGCTTTGGTCGGGCAAGTTTGCGCTACCTACAATCTCATAGGTTCCCATTGTGTCGTTTGGCTTAACCTGAAGTTTCAGGTTTGCTTCAGACAGAGGTTTATTTGGAAGAGAAAGTTTCATCAGAGCAGTGCATCCACTCAACCCGGTAAATATCCCCGTCCCAATACATATTTTCAGCAGACTTGACCTACTCAAACGGTTTAAATACAGTTTCAAATAGCTCATAACAAATAGTGTTGATCCAGCTTGCATCCGTTGTGTTTGCTCTTTAAATTGGCATCTCTGTATTAACTTAAACTATTTGCCTAGTTTTGCTGCTTAGCACCTATTCCCAGACCCCAATTGGGTAGATAGATGGTGGCGAAGTAGAGAACCAATAGGGCTACTCGTTGAGCGATCGCAATAGCCTTTTAATTTTATTTCGCTGCTGAGGACCGAGGGATTCTGGAAAGCTAAGTTCGATCACAACTCGACTGTTAAAATAATCGGTTGCTGAATTGATGGCTG
>JBAUTA010000895.1:0-8968 GCA_049581985.1 Kovacikia sp. | reverse complement strand
GACTTTCTAGCTTCTGGAGCGTGGTGGAGATCTGCCCCAACTCTCTACGCAAGGCTTCCTCAGCGGATAGAGCAGGCGATCGGTTCCTGGCACTACGAAAGTAGGTGCGATAGCGGTTAAGTGCCTGTCGCAGGCTGGCACGGGCACGACTGAGCTGAACAGCTTGGGTCCCCGACATATCAAGTTGAGTCCCGATCGGATCAGGAGGGGAGAGTGGTGGAGTCAAGGCTCGGAACGGGTAAACGGATACCAGTTATATTTTGCTCTAAAACTTCGACTTCTTGCGGATGAGAGGTCGGCGGTGAGAGGTAAGGGGTAAAGCGGGGGGAGGTTGGAGCGGTCAATTGCGGTTGGGACTGCGGCCTGGAAAAGCGGTCAAAGGCCTGGTTGACAAAGACTTGAAGCAATGACAACTGCTGATTTTGCTGAAAAACACGTTGCAGGATTTGGCTGAAACGCTCGATCGCCAAAGGGCTGGCCTCGGCAAGGGTAAGGTTTGGTTCCTGGGTGTGGAAATATTCAATCAGGCTCAGCCCCACCACCCGCGTCAGGTAAGCAGCACTAGCCCCCTGAATGCAGCCACCCGCAACATAGGTGAGGACATGACTTTTTAGCAGGGTGGAAATTGCCCGCGTTGAAAGCTCTACCAATCCCAGCTTCAGCATCAAGCTGCCCAGAGTTGTGGCTGATTTCTGGGCTTGCTGGAGGGAAAATTTCTGGCGGTAGATTGTGCCCAGATCCACAATCATTTGGGCGTTGATCGCCACCGTTGCCACCAAATCCATTGAGGGCAAAGGGCTGACAAATGCCGTTCCAGCCGCAATCCACTGAAATTGCTCAACCACTGGCATAGCACGGGTTTGGCGCACATCATTTAAGACGGTTTTAGCCTGGGCTCTTAAGGCAGCAGCACTGTTGAACGAGCTTGCCAGAATCAGTTGTTGACTTTCTTGCTGCAAGATCTGGTCTAGCCGCTGGGTCAGGGGGGTAAGGTCAGGCTTTTGCTCCTCCAGCCATTCCTGAACAGAACCATCGGGCTGGTGCTGTCGCACTTTGATCGGGTTGGGAGCGGCGGCGATCGCCACCACATCGGGGGCAGCTAGAATCGTCTGTCCCCGCTGCTGTAAGCGGTTCAAAATCAGCGATCGCTCCTCCGGCAAGTACTGATCCTGCTTACTCAAAACTAGCAACACCCGTTTGCTGGCAGCCAGATGCTTAAGGGTTTGAAACTCAGACTCTGTGATATCCCCCGTTACCAGGAACAGAATCAAATCCGCCGCCAGCGCCTGTTCCTGGAAAACTATCTGGGGGGTCAGATCCGGTTGGATTGGCAGCGAACTAGACGCTTCACTAAAGCTCAAAACCTGGGCTGAATGCATCGCCCACTCAGACTGCATAGTCTGAATCAGCGTGCTCTTACCACTCCCCGTTGCCCCCATAACCAGCAACCGGATTTCTTCCCGGTTCATATCTGTTGCAATCTGGGAGATCTGCGCCTGGAGTAGAGACACCTGGGGCTTCACCTGAGCGCAGACGGGCTCCTGGGGATCCTCAACTTCATTGACTAGCTGGGTAATCACCTTTTCTGCCTCCGCCAGCGATCGCTGCACAGCTGTCAAATCAATCAGTTGGGGAAGCTGGGCAAAGGCGGTTTTTGTGGGCTCTATTTTTTGCTTAACCCACCAGACAACTCCCCCCGTTGCTCCTAAGAACACGGCATAAATGCTCCACTCGCCAAGCACCTGGCTTAACGTTTCCAGAACCCAGATGCCAAACGCCAGGGCAATACCACCAACCAGGAGCGGACGTTGTCGTTTCGGGGGCATAGCAAATACCAGAATTGCAGGCATTCCCATTCTACTAGGGTTGCAAACACTAAATTTTGCAATAGGAGGGTTTGGGGGCTTCGCCCCCAAGCAGGGGTTCCACCCCTTCACCCTTTGCAAAACTTTCGTTTTGGTCTACTAGCAGCCTGTCGAGGAGACTCTCCTCGTTCCCAGGAGGATCCTGGGAATGCCTGTTTGGAGACTCTGCCTCCATCTGACTAGAGGCAGAGCCTCCAGTTTTACGTTACTAGACAGACCTAGTAACGAGAACTTCGATTACTCCGACAGGCTACTAGGGGCAGGAGAAATAGGGGTAGGAGTCGTCTGAGGCATCAATCAAGCCACCCTTGAAAAGGGCTATAACGACTAAACCTGTATGGGTGTCGCCAATTCCCAGATAAAACAAAGCCCTACCGGGGGAACCAGTAGGGCTTTGTTTATCAAATTTTATCGATTTGATATTGATAAAATTTGATTGACTTGGTGGCGGGGCATGGATTTGAACCATGGACCTTCGGGTTATGAGCCCGACGAGCTACCAGACTGCTCTACCCCGCGTCGCGTTGTGCCTGACTAGTATAACGACAAAATGATCAAAGCTGCAAGGAAATATTGGAATTCCTGAACCTTTTATCAGCTAGCAGGGACGAAAACCAGGCACCAGGGGACTTTCAAGCCTTACTGGATGGACTCAAAATCCCCAAATAATCGTGTTTCACCCTGCCCAAGCTGGGAAAATGGCGTTGCAGAATCCCGAAGCCCAGAATAACGAGAGCTTAAAGATGGGCCTTTCCCCCATCCTCCCACCCATTCACTCTCCCCTCCTCCTCTCCAAGTATTTCTATGGAGAGTTCATCCTTTAAACACAAATAAACACAAAATTCTCCTTTTTTTCTCAGTAATCTTCATGATCTGACCAATTTTCCGGTGATAGCTTTAAAAGCAGCATCTACTTAGCATGGATTTCTAGATTCTTTATATCCTCTCAAAAAAAGAAACAGCGATGGCTTCCATTTGGGGTAGGTCTTGCTGGCAATTAGGATTGGCGGGCACGTTGACGATCGGTTCCGTTCTGGCACTGGGCGATCGGGCCGTTACCCAGACGATCGTGCCCGACGGTACGCTAGGGGCGGAAAACTCAACCGTTTCCCCAAATGTGCTGATTCGAGGCATCTTGAGCGATCAAATCGGGGGCGGTGCGGTGCGAGGCATCAACCTGTTCCACAGTTTTTCACAGTTTAATGTCGGCGAGAACCGGGGAGCTTACTTTACTAACCCTGTCGGAGTTGAAAATATCCTGACACGGGTAACAGGCGGGACTCCCTCCACAATTTTGGGCAGATTGGGAGTCCTGGGCGGTGCCAATCTATTTCTGCTCAATCCTGGGGGCATTCTCTTTGGTCCCAATGCCAGTCTGGATGTGCAAGGCTCCTTCATTGCCTCCAGCAGCAGCAGAATCGAGCTTGGGACTGGTTTTTTCAGCGCCACCGAACCCGCAACCAGTAGCCTGCTGTCGGTGCAGCCAAATGCGCTGTTTCTGAACGCCCTTGGGAGTATCAGAAATCAAGGAAATTTAGCGGCTGGACAAAACCTGAGGCTGGTCGCAGACACCATTGATAGCAGCGGCCAACTGACCGCTACCGATGTCACTCTGATTGCGAAGAATGCGCTGACAGTCCAGACTGTCAACGCGACGACGGCGCTTCTTTCGACTGACCAAACGCTGACCGTGCAGACCGTTAATGCCCAAACGGCAACCCTTTCTGCCAACAACTTGCTGCTCACGGAGAGCCAGTTTAACGTCACTGGCAACCTGAGCTTGCTGGCCCAAAACCAGGTCACAATTGGGGACAGCGCCACCAACCCATTGATCGCCCAGGTGGGCGGAAATCTATTGATTCGGGGCGTTCAGGGCATTAATATTCAGGCCCTAAACAATCCGGGGAGCCTGATCAGCGCGGGGGGGAGTCTGACTTTAGAGAGTACCCAGGGGGTGACTGCCAACGCTCGCTTTGTCAGTGGAGGTGGATTCACAATCCGTGCTGCAGGGGATATTGTCTTAGGCGATTACCAGGGAGCGGCACTCAATTTCTCCACAAGGGGAAACATCACCCTGGGCGATGTCAATACTTCCTCTGCCACGGGCAATGGAGGGGCGGTAACCCTGTCCACCCTGGGCAATGGAAACATCACCCTAGGCGATATCAATACCTCCTCTGCCACGGGTAATGGGGGGGCGGTGACCCTGTCCACCCTGGGCAATGGGAATATTTCGGTCCGATCGATTCAATCTTTTTCCTCAAATCCGAATGGCGGCAATGGGGGGGCGATCGGACTCACCTCCGCGACTGGCAATGTGACGCTGACGGGCTTAATTAACGCCACGGCTATTTCAGGAAATGGGGGTTCTGTCGTGTTACAGGCTGCCGCAGGTAGTCTCGCTGTCCGGTCCATTGATGGGTCGTCCGCTGGTTCAGGCAACGGCGGCAGCGTTACCCTCTCTGCCAGAAATAGTTTCACGACAGAACCTATCAACACCTCATCGAATCTTGGAAATGGGGGGGATATTCGCCTGAGCAGCAGTGGTGGAGCGATCGATACCAGCGGTGGTGATCTGGAAGCCTATTCGATTACAGGGAGGGGGGGAGCGGTTTCCCTGACCGCCAACGGTGACCTGAAAACCGCCAGTATCGACACGTCGTCTGACTCTGTGAGTGGCGGCAACATCAGTCTGACTAGCAGCACTGGGGCGATCGATACCACCGCAGGTATCCTGTTTGCTCCGATAACGACCGTAAATGGCGGTAATGGCGGTGGCATCACGCTGCAAGCGGCAAATAATATTCGGGTCGGCACCCTCCGTTCGGATGGGGGAAATCAGGGCTCCGGTGGCCCTATCCGGATCAACAGCGATCGGGGCAATATTACAGTCATCCCCAATCAGGCAATTAACAGCAGCACCTTTGGAGTTGGCACAGCTGGCGATATTGTCCTGACGGGTGACTCCCTCTTGCTCGATGGGGCTTCCCTGGATGCCAGCACTAACGCAGCGGGCAATGGCGGCAGCGTTGTCCTGACGGCAAGAAACCAGGGTGCAGTCACCATTTCCAATACTCAAATTAATACCACTGTCAAAAAGAGCGATGCTACAGGCGCCGGCGGCAACGTTGCCATTACGGGTGGAGCAGTCTTTCTATCGAATTCTAAAATTGACGCCAGCACCTACGGCGCGGGGAGGGGGGGAAGTATTGCAATTAACGCAGTCAATGGAGGACTGCTCAATCTTGATGGCAGCACCCTGAGCAGCGACACCACCACAGCGGGCAGCGGCGGGAATATCGGGCTAACTGCCCAAACGATCGCCTTAAGCAACAACTCCCGCATTAGTGCGCGCACCCGCGGATCAGGGCAGGGAGGCAATGTCTTTGTCAAGGCAATGGGCAACCTGACCCTTGCCTCCAGCAGCCGCATCAGCACCGCCGTAGACCTGACGGCAACGGGCAACGGGGGAGATATCGATGTCACCGCTCAGTCGCTGTCCCTCACGGCTGGAGCCCGCCTGGAAGCCTTAACCAGGGGACCAGGAGATGCTGGAAATATTCAAATTACCGCACCGGGTCTGATTGAGGTAACTGGGGCAAATCCCTACGGACTCTATAGTGGTCTGTTGACTTCTTCAGAAGTGAGCAATAGTGGCCGGGGAGGTAATATCACCATCAACTCCCGCGCCAATCCCCAGGGCACCCTGCGGGTTGCCGATGGTGCGTTTTTGAGTGCCCGCACCCTGAGCAGTTCCGCTGGGGGCAATGTGGAGGTCAATGTTAATCATCTGGTGCTAATCGGCGGTGGGCAGTTAATTACCTCTGGTTTTAATAGCGGCACGGCGGGAAATATCACGGTTAACGCCACCCAGAGCACCACCCTTTCTGGCAGTAATCCCAATTTCAACGGCAGTTCAGGGGGGGCAGCCCCCAGCCTCAACGGTAGCGGCCAGATCACTGAGGTAGAGCCAAATAATACGATCGCCCAGGCTCATGTGCTCCCGACTGCTTCCTTTTCCCTTCAGGCAAATCCTGCGATCGAGCTTGCAACGGCCATTCCCCATATCACAGTCACCGCTGGCGGAGACGGCACCTTTGACTACTACGCTTTCAGCGTCGAAACCCCCGATAGCCGGGGCATTTTTGATATTGACACCGGGCCTAATAATCTAGATACCCAGCTTTTTCTATTCGACCAGGCGGGCAACCTGCTGGATAGTAACGATGATGCTGCTATTACCGCAGGGGCAGGGGGAAGCACGGATAGTTTCAACTCCTATCTCAATTACAGTTTCACGGCTCCCGGCACCTATGTGCTTGGGGTGGGTCTGTATCCCTCAACTGGCAACAATGGCGGACAAACTCCCATCTCTGGCGAAGTTCTCGCCCAGGGCAGTAACTACCAACTCCAGGTTTCGATCGAAACCAACCGTACTTTCAACCCTAACGAGGCCGCCGCAAGTGGCTTGTTTGCCCAGTCGAGGGGCACCGGAGCGGGCGGTACGCTGACCATTACAACCCCCCAATTGCTAGTCCAGGATGGGGCCCAGGTAACGGTCAATAACACCGGCCTGGGGAATGCGGGCAACCTGGATGTCAGCGCCCAGGAGGTGACGCTCAACAATGGCAGCAAGCTGTCCGCCGAAACCGTCTCCGGCGGGGGCGGCAACATTCAGCTGCGCCAATTAGAAGCCCTGCAATTAAGCAATAACAGTCAGATCTCTGCATCTACCGTGAATGGGCAGGGTGGAACGTTGAGCATTAGCGCCTCCCGATCGATCGACCTCAACAATGGCAGCGGCTTATTTGCCCGTGCCGCTGGCGATGGAACGGCGGGTAATCTAACCCTATCTGCCCAGCAACTGACCGTTCAGAATGGATCGGAGATTTCAACTTCAACGGCGGGGCGGGGCAGTGCCGGACAGGTTGAACTCCAGGCAGATTCTCTATTTCTGAACAATGGCGGCAAAATTACTAGCCGCAGTACCGGAGCGGGGAATGCCGGGTCAATCACTTTAAATCTCCGCGATCGCCTACGTTCCAGTGCGGGCGAGATTTCTGCCTCCTCAGAACAGGGCGGCGGCGGCAGCATCGCCCTTACCGCCAGAGATATTCTTTTAAGAAACAGTAGCCTGATCAGTACCAATGTTGTCAGCGGCAGCGGCGGCGGCGGCAACATCACCATTACCGCGAATGATATTTTTATTGCCCTGGAGGATAGTGACATCCTGGCAAATGCCGCAGACGGAATAGGTGGCAGTATTGATATTAAAGCCCCTGTCTTCATTGCCGACATTTTTGCCAATGTGGGGCAAAACCCCGGTAAAGATTTCTCCCGCTTCCGGGGCAATGGGCGAGTTGATATTTCTGCCTCCTCGCGGTTTGGGGTCAGCGGCATTGTGACCATCCCCGATTTCACCTTTTTACAAAATTCCCTCGATCGCCTATCCGAAAATTTCGTGACCCCCGAACAAATTGTGGCAGGAAGCTGCCTGGTTCGACGGAACGTCGAGCGTGGTAGTTTCATCGCTGTGGGCACAGGGGGCTTACCGGATGATCCCTATGGAGTGGTTAAAAGTCGATATAGTCTGGTAGGCGTCCAAACGCTAGCAGGACAAAAGACCGCAGCCCCCAGGGAAGACTCCCCCCGGCTTCAAGCCCAGATCCAAAATCTCCAGGCCAAAATCCCTGCGTCGTCCTGGAAACCGGGTGATCCGGTTCAGGAGGCCCAGGGATTGATGCAAACGATCGACGGGCGAGTGGTTTTAGGAACGGATGCCCAACTGGCAGAAATTGCTAAGGCTCAGGAATTAATCTGTGGCGATAGCCCAGAACGCCTTACGGAAAAGCCCTTCTAGCACATTCCCAGGTAGGCTAAACGGATCAGTAGGTAAATAGCTGGATACAATTCAACAAAAGATAATTATGGGGTGAGGACGGTGGAACCCCTTGCCTGGAGCCAATACCCCCACTCCCCCTTTAATCCCGTGGTATAACTTAGAAGCCATACTGGCTTTGAAATACCGAATAAGAGGCATTCTAATATATGCGAATTTTGCTGCTGTATCCTCTCTTTCCCAAAAGTTACTGGTCCTTTGAAAAAGCGCTGGAGTTAGTAGACCGCAAAGTCATGCTGCCACCGCTGGGCCTGGTGACTGTTGCCGCCATTTTGCCGCAGGAATGGGAGTATAAAGTCGTCGATCGCAACATTCGGGCTGTCACCGAAGCGGAGTGGGAGTGGGCAGAAATGGTCATCCTGTCTGCCATGATCGTACAGCGGGAAGATTTTCTAGACCAGGTTCAGGAAGCTAAACGACGGGGGAAACGGGTTGCGGTTGGCGGTCCCTACGCCACAGCCCTGCCCCAGGAAGCTGAAACCGTCGGAGCCGATTACCTGATTTTGGATGAGGGCGAAATTACTCTGCCCATGTTTGTGGCAGCGGTGCAACGGGGGGAAACAACGGGTGTGTTTCGTTCCGATGGCAATCGCCCAGACGTCACCACCACACCTATTCCCCGCTTTGATCTGCTGGAATTGGACAGCTATGACAGTATGTCGGTTCAGTTTTCGCGGGGATGCCCCTTCCAGTGCGAATTCTGCGACATTATTGTGCTGTATGGACGCAAACCCCGGACAAAGACCCCCCAGCAACTCTTAGCAGAACTAGAGGAACTGTATAGACTGGGCTGGCGGCGTGCTGTGTTTATGGTAGATGACAACTTCATCGGCAACAAGCGCAACGTCAAGCTGCTGCTGAAAGAACTGAAACCCTGGATGAAGGAGCATAACTATCCCTTCCGCTTTAATACCGAAGCCTCGGTAGATCTGGCACAGGATCAGGAAATGATGGATTTGATGGTGGAATGTAATTTTAATGCGGTCTTTTTAGGGATTGAAACTCCCGATGAAAGCAGCCTGACGCTGACCCAAAAATATCAAAATACGCGAGATTCCCTGGCTGAGTCAGTGGAGGCGATCGCCCGCTCTGGCCTGCGGGTAATGGCAGGGTTCATCATTGGCTTTGACGGAGAAAAAACGGGGGCGGGCGATCGGATTGTCCGGTTTGTCGAACAAACCGCCATCCCCATGGCCATGTTTAG
>JBAUTA010000894.1:0-2590 GCA_049581985.1 Kovacikia sp. | reverse complement strand
GGTTGAGCAATTTTGGGTTGCGGTCAAAGAAGAACAGTTTCGTCGCCAATACTTTTATCAGATGCCTTTGACGACCATGCAAGCCGCCGCTTCTCAAACGGTTTTGGAACCCCAGATATAGCCCTTTTCAAGGGTGTGAGTCCAGTGAGGGTGCTTCGTGTTCCATCCCTGGCTGGGGGCGCAGCACCCACACCCCCATCCGCAACCTTCATTTTTTAATTGGGCGTTGCTGATTCTGAGTATGAAAAAGGTGCTGTCTGCTCGAAACTTCGTTTCGATTCATACTGCTTTTCAGCAACGCCTTTAATTGGTATGAGGTTGAGAGGTTTTGTGGGCAAGGCTTTCAGGGGAATCCTTGCTCACAATCCAAATTAGGATCGCGATAGCCTTTCCAATTTGGGGAAGGACTCATTTTTGTTCTTGATCGGTTAGGGTTGCTCTTTAAATTGGTATAAATAGTTGAAACGTTTGCGCTCCAAACTTCAGAACTAATGGCAAGATGGCTTAACAAATCTGCCGGGATGGGTGTGAGATGAATCGAGTGATACGCATTGTTTCCCTGGGTCTGGGAGTTGTTTTGATATTGGTTGCAGGGAAAGGGCAAGCATTTCCAGGTCAGACCCCCGACGAGGCGGAAGTCTGGATCCAGGCAAACCCAACCCTGCGCCCTGCGCCGGGTGAAAAGTTGTTAATCCGTAAAACTGAGACTGCCGCACAACGGTTTCAGTTCCGCTCTTCGTTACTGCAAGTTGGCAGAGCCTCGGCAGGTCCGACGGGCGGTATCATTCGGACAGAGGAAATTTTGCTGTTTGATATGATTAACGGCATCACTCCCTATCGTCTGGAAGAATCGCTCCGGTCGATCTATGGAGCCGAGCTTTACACAGACTATAGCCAGTCAGGGGTGGTTTATGCATACCCCGACCAGGCCAGGCGCAGCCAGGCCATCAACCAAAATGTGCCTTTATTGGCAGCAGTCCAGGGGCAGGTGCGGGAGGGCGATCGCTACGCCTACTGGTTAGAAATTGTCCGTCGCGAAGATGGCTATGCCTATGCAGGTAAAATTACGGTTTTTCTGAAGAATGATCTGCCCAAATTAACAACCGAATTGCAAAGCCGTTGAGAACTCTGGGTCCTCTTCTTGGCCCTGCTCACCCCTGCCAGGTTCCCATAAAGATACTCTTGACGGATGCGGCAATCCGACTCAGGTCTTCGTCCAGAAGGGGAGGCCAGGCAACCCCGCTTTTACGTCCAATTTCGAATAATCGACGACTTTCATCTGCCAGAAGATAAAGAGAGCAGACCAGTTTTCGCTCAAATTGGTTGACATCGCGCAGTTCTTCAAAGGCAACCTTAAGCGCCAGCAGAATAGACGTAACCTGTCCGGGTATGGGCGGTTGCCCCTGTTTTAAGCGAGTAATAAGAGCGTCTGAATCTTGCTCTGTCGCCATTCCCTGGTTAACTAATAAGTTATGAGCAGTCTGATAGTCCACAAGTACAAACACCTAAATGAACGGTTGACCTGATCCCAATTTCAAGCATGAAAATTGCAGATGGGGGAGCCAGTCCCTTTTTCAGAGCTTCCACTGTTTGGCTCAGCACGCATGGCGAAAGCCCCTGCACCCCATCCTAAATCATCTCCGTCCTGCTATACCCTTACAACAAACGCACCCTGATCCCATTCCGGTTTGATCGGTAGGCAGTGGAAGCCCTAAAAAGAAGAATCCCAGCTTCTATTTAGAAATGGGATTCAAGATAAAAACTATTTAAGGTTAAAAGTCGATTCCTGACTCCAGGATGCTTACTATGCAGCAATATCCGCCAGGATATCCGTGGCGTGGGTGTCAGTTTTGACGGTGGAATAAACCTGACTGATTTTGCCATTGCCGTCGATTACATAGGTGACCCGCTTGGCGTAGCGAACCCCATTCATTTCGGCTTCAGCATCGTAGGCTTTGGCGATCGCGCCATCCACATCTGCCAGCAGCGGGAAGGGCAGGCTGAATTTTTCTGTGAATGCCTGATGGGAGGCTTCATCGTCCAGGCTGACGCCAAAAACAGTAATACCTTTGCTGAGATATTCTGAGTAATTATCCCGAAAGCTACAGGCTTCTTTGGTGCAGCCGGGGGTGTCGTCCTTGGGGTAAAAATACAGGACAACGGTTTTGCCAGCATAGTCAGATAGCGAAACGGTATTACCGTTTGTGTCTTTCGCTGTGAAGTTTGGAGCAGTATCGCCAACAGACAGGGGCATAGATTTAAGTTCCTTTCGGGTGTAAGGACACTAAGGATTGTATATCACAGGGATGTTTCCTACCACCCATCACAATCCAAACCAGCAATTCTCAGTATGAGAATGATTCTCACCCGATTACCTGATTTCAATCATCCTGAATCGCTGAAACCCTCATTCTGTCGTTCAGGAGATTAAGCAAGAAAGCCTCTAGATGCGCTCAAATCAGTACAAATGTTTCAAAATGAGAATTGCTGCTCCGGACACTCAGCGGCGAGAAATCCTTGATTGGTATCATCTGATGGAGAACCTGGAAAAGGTTGGAGGGTCAAATCGACGCTTAAATCAGGCTAGAGC
>JBAUTA010000893.1:0-1858 GCA_049581985.1 Kovacikia sp. | reverse complement strand
ATAAAACCCCACCCAGACTACGAGCGCTCCAAAGTTCATCTGGGTAAACGACCGGAGCAGCTTATTGAAGTTGAATTCGGTAAGGATGGAAAACCAATTTACATGAGTGGCCCTTACGATAATCCAGATAAAATTATCTATGCCTTAGAACAAAGCGTTGGAAGAGGAAATTTCCATTTTGTGATGCAAGCTGATCCAAATACCCTTTGGTTAGATTAGCGTTCCTCATCGCTTCATGACTCATCCCCCTCACTAGCCGCCGCGAGTGCAGACACTTGCTACAGCTTAGAAGCGATCGCATTGCGACTGCCTTGCGGATGCTGGCTGGGTGGGGTGATCGCATTAATTTTGGATGATACGCCATGAACATTTAATACGAGGGAATCCTAGATGGAAAAGGTCTAGGGTCATTATGAAGTTAAATCATCCTTGTCTATTGTTTCTCGTGGGTTTTGCGGTGATCGCCCTCTGTGCCTGTGCTAACCCTGTTGCTGAAACCTATCAAAAAGGAATTGACGGTGGCGAAAAAGCCATTGACAAGGCAAGGAATGTTCAGCAAACCACAGATCAAACGAAAATCAACATCGAACAGCAAGCAAAGGATGCTGAAGCTTCTCCCAAGAGTCCGTGACCTTTCGTTAACCTAAAAACAAAGCCAGCTCCATAGGTTGACAGGGCAAGCGCAAGAAAAATACTATTGACAAAAATGAATTAACGTGAGTCCGTTGCTGTTAAAGAGTTTTAGCGATTTTTGAGTGTAACGATTTCTTAACAGATACATAGCTTTTTCTTTACATCTTCCAAGCCTGAAATCAGAAAAAGTCTTTCTCAGTATTGGTTTCACGAAATGCCTGGTTTGTCAATGATTATAAACTTGCGCTTGCCCTGCATAGGTTGAGCTGACTTTGCCGGAATTTACTCTGAAATTTAATCTTCTGGGCCTTTATTCTGCTGGCCCCGCTTTATGCACTGACTTCCATTTTATGCGCTTGCGGCTGCTTTGTCAGTATCGCTGCTGCCACTGTCAGGCCCACGCATTGCGCTTGGATGCAATCGCTCTTCTCTCGCTTCTGCTGAAGCTAACCCGTGCGGTGCTCTGGATTGGCGGTGGCAAGGTCGATCATTTTCAGCGGTGTTGCGAGTCGCCCCTCCCATCGCCCCACCACTGCCCAACGGTCGCCTTGCTGCTTGGCATGGGTTTGGCGGGGGCTTGCGAATGAAGGGTGTGAGCTTGGCGGGTAAACAGCGCAGATCAAAGACTTGGAGCCATAGTAGCCGCTGAAGCATTGGCAGCGGTGGCATTCTTCAGTTTCCGCGATAGTTTTCTTCGCCGGGGCTGACTTTAGCTTAAGCTGGCTAGAGAGCATCCCTTAAGAAGTTCAGCTTTTACTCAAACTCGTCTAAGAATATTGCCTCTAATTCATCTTCGCTTTCAACTTCATTCAAACGCTGGCTCGCTTCTTCCATAAGCCAATCATGCCACTCCGCTTTAGCTTTTGTCGGATCAAATTCTGACAGTCGCTCTGAGGCAATATTGAGCGCAAGTTTTGTGATTAAGTTCAACACTAAAAGTTCTTCATCTGGAAGAATTTCCTGGTTTCCAAAGCCACGGGCAGAACCCAACGGCTTTTTTCTTTTTGCCATATTATCATTCCGATCTCAATTTATTCATAATCTCCTAAATCACCTCGCTAAGCACTTCACCCAATGGCCTATAAGCAGCACTCTAGCTCATTGCTATGCTCTAGTGAGCAACAGTCATAGAGGCACTGGGACTGGAGCCTGACATGGCTTGCTAGTATTCTGCCCTGACAGATTTGGAAATCCCTGTTGTCGATTGAGGCCAAGCTGACATCGA
>JBAUTA010000892.1:0-1609 GCA_049581985.1 Kovacikia sp. | reverse complement strand
GATTGAGCGCGTTCATCACCTCAATTCGTTCACTGTAATTAGTGAGATCCTTGCCCATTTCTTTTGCTTTCGCCTGAATCTGTTGTTCCTGCCGGATGGATTCAGGATCCAGCCCTTCAACCTGAATGTTTGGCGGCAGTTCACCGAATTGGGAGGGTGCATCTGCTGTTCCCGTTGACATTGCCTGGTTACTCCAGAGCGGTTTTCCTGCCGCCAGGGAATCTAGATAGCGTTGCCGGGGAGTTTTCTCGACAGTCTCACCCGCCTCACTGAATTCGAGCTTCGTATCATTTGGGATTGCCAGGGCAATCTGGATCTTCTCTTGCACCTCGGATGGCAGCACTTTGCGAACGTCATTCGATGCCAGTTTCTCAACAAATGAAGTTACGCGCTCGCGCTCGCGTTCATTTGCTAATTGTTGTTTATCGGTTTCCAGTGCTGTTACCCGCGCCTCACTTGCTGCCGCTCTCGCTTCGCTGGCTTCCAACTTCTGTTTTAGATCTGAAATTTGCCCTTGCATCTCTGTGAATTGGGAAGTGCTATCAGGGACTGCTGGGGTTGGCTGAGCATTGGCAGTTTCAATGTCTGTTGCTGGGGTGGTCATGACTGACTCCGTGAAAGTAGATCCGTTAGCATCTTCCTGCGATTCTGTCTGCATCTGGGTTACGGTCTGGCGTAAGTCCTCCAGTTGAGATTGGAGAGGCTGAAGGTCGTCAAGGGTCAATGGCTGAGTGGTCACCTGTGACTCCGTGAAAGTAGATCCGAGGGTGGGGGTTCCATTTTCCTCGGCTTCCTTGAGCTGCATTTGCATCACGACCTGACGCAGATTCTCTATTTGCGCCTGAAGCGGTTGCAAATCATCAAAGGTCAACAATGGTTTGTCGGCTGTTTGAGTCAGTGCATCCAACGCTTCTTTCGGGAAAGCCTCATTTGCTGCATCTAACCCTTTCTCATCTATCATCTGGTCGCGCATACCTGAGAAAACTGTCGCGACCGCTCCCAGTGCGCCGTAGGCGGCAAAGTCGTGGGTTCTTGGAGTGTGCCTGGTTGGTGTTTCGGAGTATTCATACTCCAAACAATCCGCATCCGATTCTTTAAACTTGTGGTCAGCCAGTCCTTTAACGGCAGGCTGGATCTCCCCCTCCACAGGCAAATAGGCCAGGTGATTAATGTTCCATTTGCCAGGAGTTGGGTTATTGGGATGATCCGGCTGATAGAAACTAATTGAGCGCTTAGGATGGCGCTTGTCGTTGACCTTTTGCGCGAATTCTGAAACTACATTCTTAAGGTCAACAAAGAGAGTCTTGCCTTCTCTATATACCCTATCGATCCAGCCAAAAGCGGTTGATCCTTTGTGTCCAAGCCTGGTTGCTGGCAATCTCCCCCAGTTCTAGCAAGGTGATGCCTTCCATGGGCTGATTGTACGATTGGCGGGCTAGCGCGAGGATTTGTTGATTAGTGGTGATCGCCTTGGGGTAATCTCCCAGCGCTTTGTAGCTTGATGTTAGAGCAGACAGTGCCATGAGTTCTGCCGCCGAGCTTTTGATATCCTGGGCGATCGTGAGTGCCTGGTTTCCAGACTTCAGCGCCTGCGGGTAGTCACTCAGAC
>JBAUTA010000891.1:0-2269 GCA_049581985.1 Kovacikia sp. | reverse complement strand
GTAAAAGTTTGGTGAAGAACTTTGAGCGAACTCTATCTCATGCCGAAACTAAAATTAACCTCTGCTTTGTCAGGCTAATGCTGAAGAGGCTTGCAGCCACTTCCTGAGATCTCAAATGGATTCTATATGCCTCTGGTCGCTTGAGTAAGTTTCGTTGTCTTCGGAAGTGTAGTTTGTTGACCAGCCGCCAGCTTGAAAGTTTGAGTTGAAGAATGCTACGTTTTCCGCGTTTCACCTTGATATTTTTCACAGTTAACAGTTGCTTCGCATCCTGGCAATCAAGAGTATCTCCAGTCCGAAGATCAATGACACAGGCGGTCAGTGGTGTTTGAGGGTTAAAGCTAACTCCGACAGCGATTAAGGGATTGCCTTGATAACGGGTAACGCTGGGACGAGGTGGGGTGGGATTATCCAGTCGAGCAAGAGTTGATTGCAATCGTTTAACATGCGATCGCTGGTTAGCCGTCAACTCTAGTTCTTGAAGTTGCTTCTCAGTGAGTGCCTCTCGCCCCTTGAGGTTTTTGAGAGTTGCTTGCCTCGTCTGTTGTCTTACTTCCTCAGTCCCTTCAGTTGTTAATAAACGGGTATCAATATTGCAGTGCAAGTAAAGGCGATGGGTTTGCCAAGGCTTGGTCTCAAAAGACTGAGATTGATTTTTTGAACCTGACTTATGACGATGAGTTTGAGTGTCAGGGCGCCAAATGAGTTGAGCAGATTTCAGGACAAACAGGGCTTGAGAAAAGCGCTCTTTCTCAGGAGTTTGAAAGTGAAGTTGATAATTCGTTAAAAATTGGCGAAATATGGGTAATTGACGACGATCGCACTGGATTTTGAAAACAGCATTCTTTAATCCTTTGAAGCGGACACAGAGCCTATCTGAAGCGCTTTTTGCCTTCTTTTTCTTCCGTTTCTTTGCTGCTGATGGTTCCTGCTTGGGCACAGACTCAACAGGCTGCGGAGCAGAGCGAGGTAGCTCAGTTGACCAAATCAGATCATCAGCACTACTGAAGATGACGGGATAAGGCAAGCTGTTAAATAACTCAACTTGCCTCTGCTCTTTGAGACTGAATAGGTGCTCATTCTCCTGAGCCATCTCATCTAAACTAGGCAAAGCAATAGCAGTTAGCAGGCTTTCCAGATACCTTTCACCTGTGGGGTCTCTTCCTTTGGGCAATTGGCTTTGAATTATGCTAAGGCGGCGATTCCGCATACAGGTTGGGTAAATTGTGATTTAGCAAACAAAGTTCTGGTCTGAACGACTTTATGGGAAACTGACCCTTCCTCAGCTTGAACGGCATCTGTTCGCGGCAGCGGATATCCTGCGCGGCAAAATGGATGCTTCGGTGTTCAAGGAGTACATTTTTGGGATGCTGTTTTTGAAGCGGGCATCGGATGTCTTTGACTAGTAGCGGGAGCAGCTTAAACAGAAGTGGGAAGCGAGAAAGCTGCCAGCAGAAGAGATTGTCAAGCGCTTGGAAGATCCAACCTTTTATCGCGATACCTTTTTTGTGCCAGAAAAAGCCCGTTGGACACACATTCGGGATAATTTGCACCGAGATATTGCAGATGGATTGAATAAGGCTTTTTAGCAACCGGTGCATCTAACCGTCATTAACACTGCCAATTCGCTTATTTTTGCTAGAGACCAATCCCGCCGAAATAACAAATTGCTTATGAGCAAAATTTGAATAAGGGAATGATGCAGAGTATGGTAATTCTAATTTTTATTTGTCAGATACATATACAATTAAAGCAGCTTTGAGGTTACCCATGTCAAGGTCACTCAGGGTTCGTTCGGCGTGCATCAATACCGTTAAACTCGCAGTTCGTCGCAATGGCTTTCCCAGCCAACGTGCCCTGGCGGAAGATATTGGTCTTTCCCTCGCTACCATCAGCAACTTCCTGACGGGTAGGCCGGTCGATCGTGCGACCTTCCTGGAACTGTGCGAAAAGTTGTCACTGGACTCTGGGGCGATCGCCGACCTCGATACAGAACTCAATGATCCTCTGAGCCAACGCACTCTCGCGGCGATCGTTTTCACCGATGTCGTGTCATTTACTCAGCGAATGGCAACGAATGAGCATCGTACTATTACCCTGGTGCAGCGGGACTTTCAGCAGATACAAGCGCTCTGTCAACAGTTTGCCGGACGGGTGCTGAAAAATCTGGGGGATGGATTGCTACTCTACTTCAACAGTGCTGAACAGGCAGTGCTTTGCGCGATCGCCATTCAGCAAAACCTTGCCGAAGCCGCTGCCACTCTATCAC
>JBAUTA010000890.1:0-1873 GCA_049581985.1 Kovacikia sp. | reverse complement strand
GATCCACTCGGTTGTAAACGCCGTACCACATGGTAAAGTAATCGTCACCTTGAACGCCCATTTGGAAGATACGGTTTAGCTCCTGAAGAACTGTAGCAGGCTGATGAAAATCTTCAGTTTGAAGAGAGCGCGATCGCATCACGTTGAGGACTGAAATGGAGAGCAGTGCCGACTTTACCCCATGCCCTGCCACGTCTAGAAGATATATCACCAAGTGATCTGAGTCGAGCCAGTAGTAATCGAACATATCCCCACCGAGATCGCTCGACGGCATAAACAAATGATTGATTGCAACTTCGCCACAGAGACTTAGTGGCAAAAGCGCACGAACATATTCAGCCGCCTGACTCAGCTCTAGACACATTCGATTGTGATACTGCTGTAATTCTGCTTCCGCCAACTTACGTAGGATAAAAGCACCCATTTGACTGCCGATGGAATCCAAGCTTTGTAGAAGGCTTGTATCTGTTCGTAGAGGCGATCGCTGCAAAAACACAGCAATTCCTAAACGCTCATAACCCCCCAAAATTGGGAAGCTTACGGCTGATTGCAGCTCTAACTGCGCCGCTGGCGCGTTCAAGTCTTTTTTTGAGCCAGGGGGTGTAGCCATACAGGCAACGCTACCGCTGTCCCAGAGGTTTCGAATAAACTCAATACTGAGATTGGGCTGTAACCCGTTATGGCTAGAACGATCGCCCTTTTTTTGCCATCGCTGAACACACTCTAACTGATGAGATTGTGCGCTTTTCATCCAAAATTCACCATACTCCCAGTCCATGGCACCACCAATTGCTTGTAGTAAGCTAGGCAATGCTTCAGCCAAAGTGTTTGACGCTGCCAAGACTTGAATGGAGGAGCGCTCTAGCTCGTCGAGCGCTTCACGGCCCTTGCGTTCCGTAATGTCGTTAAAGGATCCCGAAATACCCATGATTTTACGTTTTTGATTGCGCAAGGCGCAGACGTAAATTTCCATCCAGCCGATATTGCCCGTTTGAGTCAGAAATCGGGCCTCAATACGGCAGTCTGATAAATCACCGATCAAAATTTGTTGAAGCTTATGCCAAAATGTTTGGCTATCATCAGGGGATATAAATTCTAAAAAAGGCTTGCCGATGGATTCTTCCTGGGTAAATCTGGTGACATCGGTCCACGCTGGATTTAAAAACGATAGTTTTCCTTCAAGATCGGTTTGAAAAATGACTTCTTTAAGATTGTCTACCACAGAGCGATAGCGCGATTCACTTTCTCTGAGTGCCATCTCGGCCTGGCTCGATTTCAAAATGTAGCGCAGACGCTGACTCAGAAGCGGTGGGTGGATAGGTTTTGTGACAAAATCGGTTACGCCAGCCTGAAAGGCTTGGTCTATATCCTGTGGCGTTTGTAGACCAGTAATCATCATCACCGGGGTGCGATCGCCCAAAGGCATCTTCTTCAGGCATTTGCAGCAGTCAAACCCATCCATGATGGGCATTTGGGCATCCATCAACACTAGATCCGGTCTCCGTTGAGAAAACGCGGCCAAACATTGAGCACCATTTTCCACTTCCAAAACTTCATACCCTTCATGCTGCAAGATAATACGCAGCAATATTCGCGTTGACCGATCATCATCAGCCACCAACACCAGAGGAGTATGGTTCTTCTGAGAAATCATCATGAACACGTAAAGGCAGAGATCATCCAAAAGCTCCTAATTGCACTGCAAAATACATTTAGCCAAGCAACCGCTGGTGGAATTGGGCTGAATTAAGCTCAAGGCTCCTTGCATGATGAGACAGATTTGAGAACTTCCCGATGATAAAGATAAGGTCTTGCTACCTGTCGGTACTTTGCTTAGTAAGCCCAAAATTCAATCGATTGTGCACTTAAAGAT
>JBAUTA010000889.1:0-1801 GCA_049581985.1 Kovacikia sp. | reverse complement strand
GGGATACCAATCCTTCGATCCCGACGATACCACCTTCGATCGTATCTATCCGCAAACTGTATCCGTGGAGGAGTGCCATCTATGCCAGGCAATGGTTCGGTCTCCGATTCAGTAACGTCAATTTCGCTAGATTGCCCAGTTCCGATGATGGTTACCGCCTACTAATTACTGCTTCTGACGGATTTTGGGTTAGAGCCGTCAAATCCTGTAAGGGCGTAGCATCGGGGCAAGGATTTTTGGGTTATGCCAGGATTTTTCTGCCCAATGCTGCGCCCCTACTTTGGGGCAGAATCAACAGAGTTAGAACTAACAGATAGAACTAGACAAAACAAACTTTCTGGATCGCGGCTTTTTTACCAGGCTGCTTTTCCAGACTGCTTTTCTAGCCTGTGTGCCAAGTGTATCTAACTGATTACTGATCACTCCCTGACTCAGGTCTGATTGCAACCGGGAGCCGAAATCCAACCAGGGCACCCTGGGGGGGATGGTTTTCTGCCCAGATGAAGCCTTTATGGGCATCAATGATCTGGCGGGTCAGGTAGAGTCCTAACCCAGACCCTTTTGCCTGGCGATCGCTCGATCCCTGGTAAAACCGCTCAAACAGGTAGGGCAGTTCATCACTGGTAATGCCTGCACCCTCATCGACTACCTTTACCAGTTGGTAGCTGGGCTGCGACTCTAAAAGGATGGCAACTTTGCCCCCTCTGGGGGAATGGTTAATGCTGTTGGTAATCAGATTTGCAAATACGCGCTGAAGCTGGAGGGGATCTGCGTGGACCCAGAGGGCATGGCGAAAGTCCGAGTCCGCAAAGCTGACACTGAGATGTACCCGACGGGTGGCAGCCAGTTCTTGCAAGGTTGAGATCGTCTCTTCTGCCAGTACGGTTAAATCAATTAATTCCAGTTTAAGGGTGAGTCCCTCAGCATCGTTGCGGTAAACATCCAGCAGAGTTTCTACCATTTGCAGACTGGTTTTGTGGCTACGGGTCATCATCTCCAATACTTTCTTCTGGGCCGCAGTAATGGTGCCAAAGTCCCCTCGTTGAAACGCTTTGATGGTTTCTATGGCACCTAAAAGGGGAGTTTTTAAATCATGGGTAAGGGTAGAGACAAAATCTTCCCGAACCCGGTTAAGTTGTTCTTGAGCCTGAATTTGCACTTTTTGCTGGGCGATTGCGTCTTCACTACGACGGATGCGATCGCTCAATAGACCGGTCACCGCTAAGGCCATCACGGCAATTAGCCGACTTGCCAGAGTTGAAGCAACGACAGGCTTATCGAGCGGGAACCAGACGTTTGCCAGGGTTAAAAAAACAGCCGCTAGGGTGATCTGAAAGGTAGCGGCTCGACTCAAGCGAGAATTCGCCAGCAGGATAGGACCGATGTAAAGATAGCCAAATACATATTCGGGGGGGGTGGAATATTCCATCAAGAAAACGATCGCAAACGCTCCGACGATTAACCAGCGAATTCGCGACTGTTGATGGAGATTTAAGAATCGTTTCTGAATCGTTTTCAAGGAAGCTAATATACCTGGGAATGGGGGCTGACATCCGCTTGCGTTAGGGTAGACCATGCCCACCTTACTCAACCCTCAGCCAGGGAAGCGTTTTGTTTTCACAGAAGGAGCTAACCATTCTGAAAACCACTGTAATAGTGAGACAAATGGAGCTAGTCCTATCCGTTATGCAGAATTGGGATGCACCCCTGGAAAAGTGTGAGCTTCTAATGACTGTAAACGATTTCCAGCGGTGAAGGAGGTGATTGGGGATGGCACCGAGTGGCCCGTGCAACGCCCGCA
>JBAUTA010000888.1:0-9790 GCA_049581985.1 Kovacikia sp. | reverse complement strand
CAGATAAATTCCTGCTACCCACTCAGTTTCTTTCACCTGTGCCCCAAACCCCTGCACCAGGGACTCGGATGCTGAGGTAGCTAACACCCACAAAAAGGGTAACGCGGCTTCATTCGATCGTTCCCCTTCCCGCCGTGCCTTGCGTTGACTATCCGCCTGCACTAAAAACAGCTTCAGCAAACAACTGCGAATCTCTGTAGGCGTGGGAGGATTGCGGTAGGGTTCCAGCAAGCAAGGCGTTTGTGCCATCCGTCCAACTGTTGCAACATCTGCTGCACTTGCTCAATCGTCTGCCAGGTAACAGTCTTGCTTTGCGCTTGAGTCTGAGTCTGCTTCCCTCTGTTCGTTGCCGGTGTTTGTTGTACCGACAAACTGTACCCTCGACGAGCTTCGACATCAATCACCGCAATCACCGATATTTCTAAGCCCTTTTCGCTACGATTGGCACTGCCATTGTAGAACCAGTCCAATCCGTAGGTCACTTTGCCACTTTTGGCGATAAACGAGCAGTCTATTGCTCCAATCTGAGTTACCCTAACGGGAACTGCCTCCTCGATCAACCCAGCATTGAGTCCCATGAAGTTGAACGCTTGACTGTACTGGCGACGATAGGTTTTCTCTGACCACTCACTATAGCGACTCAAGTTCGTGAAGTTGACTTTGCCCATCACCAAAAGAATCGTGGGAAACAAGCTCAACAGAAACTTTTGTTGGGGTTTGCTAAATGCCCCATTTTGGACAATAGGGCTTGTAGAATAGTTTGCATCGCTACCTCTTGGGTGTTTGACTCTTATCTGCACCTTACAAACGGAGGTAGCTTTTTGTCTAGGGGCTGATTTTTCTCTCTAAAAACTGTCTGAACTATTGTTTTTAGGGTCGATATTGATAAAAGGCAGGGTATTGCTGCCGCCCATTACCAGGGGAAACTTACCGTCCCATTTGTCGATCGCCTGGCGCTGTAAAATCTCTGGTGAAAGGGTTTCTCTCAATAATCGTTGTGCCTCTGCCTGCCCCTTGGCCCGATTGACATTGGCCTCCGCTTCCTGTTCCGCTTCCTGGGCGATATAGACGGCTCGTTGGGCTCGTTGTTCGGCGATTTGCTTTTCCTCAACTGCCTTAGAAAATTCGGTCGAGAAGGTCAGATCCACCACGCTGGTATCCAGTACGATAATTCCGTACTTCTGCAAGCGCTCACCCAGGGCTATGTCGAAGTCATGCTTGAGTTCATCCCGTTTGGTAATGGCCTCTTCAACGGTTCGACGGGCGGCAGCGATTTTAAACGATTCCTGGGTTTGGGGGGCAATAATTTTTGACACGATATTTTGCAGCGTCCCTTGCTTTCGTCGGATTTCTACCACTTGAGTTGGATCGAGGCGAAAGTTAATCGCAAAGCTGGCGGTTAGCTGCTGCAGATCCTTGGTTGAGCTTTGGGCGGGAACTTCAAACTTTTGGACGGTCAAATCATACATATCCACTGAAGAAATCAGGGGTGGCTTCAAATGAATTCCCTCCAGCAGGACTCCATCCTGAGCTTTTCCTAAAACGCTTAGAACGCCTGCTTCTCCGGGATTGATAATGACATAGGTGTTCAGTCCGATTAGGGCCACAAGGCCTACCAGAATAAGCGCCAGGGTCGTTTGAAAACTCCGGCTTGATTGGTCTTTCAAAACCGTACCTCCTACTTGTCTATTACTTATGACGATAAGCGATCGCCCAACCCACCCCGGTCAATCACCGGAAGATTTTTACGTTTCGGGTCAGGGGAAAAGTTCGTTTCGAGTCGGGGGAAGCGGTGTAGAGACCCAATCCCTTGGTATTGTCATTAAAGGAGCAATGTCTTCTTTGGCTGAAAAGGGGAAGTGGGGATGGGGGGAGAAGGGTTTTGAGTTTCGAGTCAGCTCTAATACCTGTAAACCTGATACCTGCAAACCTGATACCTGCAAACCTGATACCTGATACCTGCCATCCATGGGAATCGCGATCGACTTTGGCACCAGTAATACCGTTATTGCCCGCTGGAATCGGGCGACCCAGCAAGCCGAAACTTTGACATTACCAGGAATGACCTACCGGACGGGGCAAAACCCGCCCCTAATTCCCAGTTTGGTGTACGTCGAGAATGCAGTCGGAGATCAGGTAATTGTGGGACAGGGGGTCCGCGATCGGGCCCTGGATCTGAGTGGCGATCCCCGTTTTTTCCGCAATTTCAAGCGGGGCATTGGTTCCTCAGTCCAGGGGTTTCTGCCAGAGCTGGATGGACAGGTGATCAGCTTTGAGCAGGTAGGACAGTGGTTTTTGACCCAAATTATCCAGCAGTTGAAGGCAACGGAGCCGGAGGCGGGTCAATCCCTGGTATTCACCGTTCCTGTAGACAGCTTTGAGGCCTACCGTCACTGGCTAGGGAGAGTGTGCGAATCTCTCCAGGTTGAGCAGGTACGGATGCTGGATGAGCCGACCGCCGCCGCCCTGGGCTATGGACTGGCAGACCGGGAAACCTTATTAGTGATTGACTTTGGCGGCGGCACCTTGGATCTTTCCCTGGTGCGATTAGACAGTGGCATTCAGGCACAGACCAAGCCCCTGGGCTTCATTCTCAAGTGGGGGCAAAAGTCTTTTGCTGAACAGTCGGGGCAAAAGCCCAAGATTGCCCGTGTGCTGGCAAAGGCAGGGCAAAACCTGGGCGGGTCGGATATCGATAATTGGCTGGTAGACTATTTCGCGGCTACCCAAGGATTAGCGGTTACGGCCCTAACCATGCGCCTGGCAGAACGCTTAAAAATCCAGTTATCCCTCCAACCCCAGGCCCAGGAAGTGTATTTCAACGATGAGACGTTTGAGAGCTATGAACTGAAATTAAGTCGCAGCCAGTTTGAGGAAATTCTGCAGCAACATCAATTTTTTGAATGTTTGGATGATTGTCTGGTTCAGGTACTCCAGCAGGCAAAACGGCAAGGGCTGGGAGTTGAGGAGATTGATGCCGTCTTGCTGGTGGGGGGGACGGGGCAGATCCCGGCGGTGCAGGCGTGGGTACAGCAGTATTTTGAACCAGCCAGAATCCGATCTGAGAAACCTTTTGAGGCGATCGCCCAGGGTGCCCTCCAACTGAGCCTGGGGGTTGAGCTAAAGGACTTTTTATACCATAGTTACGGCATTCGCTACTGGGATCGCCGCAACAACTGTCACAATTGGCATCCGTTGATTAAGGCAGGACAACCCTATCCCATGAGTAATCCGGTAGAACTGGTCTTGGGCGCTTCCGTAGACAACCAGCCCAGTATTGAGTTGATTGTTGGTGAGTTGGGGACGGAGGCCGACCAGACGGAGGTTTTTTTTGATGGCGATCGCCTGGTTACCCGCCGCATTGGGGGGAGTCAGGCCCAGGTCCAACCTTTGAATGATCGCGATGGCGCGCGCCATATCGCCAAACTTGATCCCCCCGGTCATCCGGGCAGCGATCGCATCAAAGTTCTGTTTCGGGTTGATGAACAGCGCTTTCTTCGGATTACCGTCGAAGATCAACTGGCACTCCGAACCCTACTAGACGATCAGGTTGTTGTTCAACTGAGCTGAAGAGAGGGGTGAAGATAGAGGGCAGCGTCCCCCTAAGAAGCTATGATTTTGATAGCTGAACCTTATTGATGAGTCCGAATTCTTACAAACGTGGACTTGAACCAGATATTTAAAACTCCGAATCCAATCATTGGCGTTGTCCATTTGCTTCCCTTGCCAACCTCACCGTGTTGGGGGGGCAACTTGAAGGCAGTTACTGACCGCGCTGAGCAGGAGGCAACCGCGCTTGCTTCCGGTGGCGTAGATGGGATTATCGTCGAGAATTTTTTTGACGCCCCTTTCCCGAAAGATCAAGTAGATCCGGCGGTTGTTAGTGCCATGAGTCTGATCGTGACGCGCTTAATGAATATGGTGACTCTGCCGATCGGCATTAATGTGTTACGAAACGACGCCCGCAGTGCCCTGGCGATCGCGACCTGCACTCAGGCCCAATTTATTCGGGTCAACGTCTTAACTGGGGTCATGGCAACCGACCAGGGCTTAATTGAAGGGAAAGCGCATGAGCTGATGCGCTATCGGCGGGAACTGGATAGTGATGTGAAAATTTTCGCGGATGTATTGGTCAAACATGCTCGCCCCCTCAGTTCCCCCAATTTGACTGTTGCCGTGCAAGACACGATCGAACGGGGGCTGGCAGATGCCATTATTCTCTCTGGTTGGGCCACGGGTAGCCCCCCCAGCCTCGAAGATCTGGAGCTTGCCACCGCCGCCGCCAACGGCACTCCCGTATTTATTGGCAGCGGGGCAGATTGGGAAAACATTCCAACCCTCATGCAAGCAGCAGATGGGGTGATTGCTTCCAGCTCTCTGAAACGCCACGGTCGCCGGGATCAGCCGATCGATCCAATCCGGGTCAGCCGATTTGTCGAAGCAACTCGACGCAGTTGTACCGCCAAAACTGAGCCCCAGACCGTATCCTCTGTGAGTCTCCACTCTTGAATCAGAAGGGCGATGGAGAGGGGGGCGTGTAGGAAGAAAGGACATAGACTAAAATTCACATTAGTAGTTTGGGTGGCTGACGGTTAGTTATCTCCGATAGCGATCCTCCAGCCTCAACCCCCGATACCCCATCCTTTGGATAGGGCAGAATAGGAACAGCCCACTACTATCCCAGGAGAACAGCCAGGTTCTGAGGAAATTCTATGTCTAAGACGCTTACCAGCCGCCGCCGCTCCATACCCTGGATTCATCGCTGGTCCCGGCAGATTATTGGGGCGATCGCCACCTTGGGTGCCATCAACACGGCATATTTGACCATTAGTAAGTTAACTAATACAGCAACAGCCTGCCCCACCAGTGGTTGTGAGCGGGTCCTTGAAAGCCCCTACGCAACGGTTTTTGGTCTGCCGCTTGCTTTGTTTGGGTTGCTTGCCTACCTCGGCATGACAATTTTTGCCCTAGCTCCCCTGGCAGTTAAATCAGAGGGGAACAAGCAACTCCGCTCCACCCTAGAAAAATGGACCTGGCTGCTACTGTTCATTGGGGCAACCGCTATGACCATCTTTAGCGGCTACCTGATGTTCATTATGTTCTCCCAATTTGTCGCCAAATTTGGTGTGGGAGGAGTGTGCTACTTCTGCCTTGCCTCGGCACTGTTTGCAGTGAGCATGTTTGTCCTGACTTTGATAGGGCGAGACTGGGACGATGTAGGACAATTATTCTTCACCGGCATTATCGTGGCAATGGTCACCATCATTGCGACCCTGGCGATCTATTCTCACAACGGTTCTGCCATTAGCGTCCGATCTTCAGGAGATCCTAAAGCGCCGCCGCCGATTCAAACGACTTCATCGAGTGCAGAGATTGGGCTGGCGCAACATCTGAAAAAAGTTGGTGCAAAGATGTACGGCGCTTACTGGTGTCCCCACTGCCATGAGCAGGAAGCAGATTTTGGCAAGGAAGCCTTTACCTTCATCAACTACATTGAATGCGGCTCTGACGGCACAAACTCCCAGGTTGCCCTGTGTGAAAAGGTTGCCCCCGAATCACAAAAGCAAACCGGCCAATCCTTTGGTTTCCCTACCTGGGAAATTAAAGGAAAGTACTATCCTGGCGTTCAAAAGCTGGGAGATCTGGCTAAATATTCGGAATACACAGGACCACGTAATTTTAAGAACGAATAGATAAGGGTGGAATACTTGCGCCTGGAATCGGCGTGAGCGAGCTGTACCAGATGATTCAGGTACAGCCCGTTTTTGTGCGCATGGTGGCAGCGGGTGTTGCTAAAAAGACGGTTACTACCGCTCCCTGGTTACGGCTTTCCCCACTGCTGACCCAGCAACGTAAGCGATACAGTGGCACTAGTCAGTACATAAAAGTTTACGCGGAGGGGGCGGGCGATAGACATGGCAATGGGTAGTAACGGGTTTTAGCCAATGGGTAGTTAAGCATTAACGCTGCCCTGCCGCCTACCCCCTGTCCCCCCCTATCCCCTCTCTATCATTTCACCCATCGCTGAATCTAGCGTGGGGAAGGAGAAACAAGCAATGTTCGAACTCTTCACAGAAACCGCCATTAAGGCAGTCATGTTGTCCCAGGAGGAAGCCCGTCGCTTGGGACACAACTTTGTTGGCACTGAGCAAGTGCTGCTCGGTATCCTCAGAGAGGGAACCAGCCTTGCCGCTGAAGTGCTGGCAGACCTGGGAGTGACTCTAGAGGCTGCGCGGACGGAAGCAGAAGGGATTACGGGACATGGGTCGGGGGTGATCCCGGCGGAGGTTCCGTTTACGCCCAACGTCAGGCACATTTTTGAACAAGCAATTCAAGAAGCACGTCAGATTGGGCAAAATTACATTGCTCCAGAGCACCTATTGCTTGCGATCGCCAGTAGCGATGCTGGCGTTGCTGTCAAAGTTCTGAAAAACCTGGACGTTGAACCCTTGGAGCTTTGGAATCAGCTGCGCCAGATGATCGATGAAGTGGCGGCCGTTCCCATGGGTAGACCATCAGAGCGCCCTTCTGCGAGCCGTCCCGCTGCTAAAGCTGCAACGATGGAAGAATTTGGCACGAATCTAACCCGATTAGCCATGGAAGGCAAGCTTGACCCGGTTGTGGGTCGTCAGCAGGAAATTGAACGCGTCATTCAAATTCTCGGTCGCCGCACAAAGAATAATCCAATCTTGTTGGGAGAACCTGGCGTTGGGAAGACTGCGATCGCTGAAGGAATCGCCCAACGCATTGTCAACCAAGATGTTCCCGACATTCTGGAAGATAAACAAGTGATTAGCCTGGATATGGGGGCGCTGGTATCGGGAACTCGCTTCCGGGGAGACTTTGAAGAACGACTGAAGCGCATCCTGGATGAAGTCCGCTCTAGCGGAAACATTATTTTGGTGATTGACGAAGTCCATACCCTGGTTGGGGCAGGGGCAAGCGAAGGCGGCATGGATGCTGCAAATTTGCTGAAGCCTGCGTTGGCACGGGGTGAATTGCAATGCATCGGTGCCACTACCTTAGATGAGTATCGCAAGCACATCGAGCGGGATGCTGCTTTAGAACGCCGCTTTCAGCCCGTGACCATTGGTGAACCCAGTGTGGAAGAAACCATCGAAATTTTGCATGGGTTGCGCGATCGCTACGAACAGCATCACAAAGTTCAGATCTCTGATACAGCCTTAGAAGCGGCTGCCCATTTATCTGCCCGCTATATTAGTGATCGCTACCTCCCCGATAAGGCGATCGATCTGATCGACGAAGCAGGTTCTCGGGTACGGTTGGCGAATTCTTCTCGCCTGGCTACTAAGGAACTAAAGCAAGAACTGCGCCAGGTTGTGCAGGCAAAGGAGGAAGCTGTCCAGGTCCAGGACTTTGAAGCAGCGACCAAGTGGCGCGATCGCGAACTGGGTCTGGAAGCAGAAATTCAGGGAATTCAGAGGAGCCAGGAGCCAGGAGTCAGGAGTCAGGAGTCAGAGTTAACTCAACCCTCTACCCCCCTCCCCGTTCCGTTTGTAACGGAAGAAGATATTGCTCAAATCGTCGCTTCCTGGACGGGGGTTCCGGTTAATAAACTGACTGCCTCCGAGTCGGCCCAATTACTGTACCTGGAAGATACCTTGCACCAACGGGTAGTGGGTCAGGATGAAGCGGTGAAAGCGGTTTCTCGGGCGCTGCGACGGGCGCGGGTGGGGCTGAAAAATCCGAACCGTCCGATCGCTAGCTTCTTCTTCTCTGGACCCACGGGGGTGGGTAAGACCGAATTGGCAAAGGCACTGGCTGCCTACTTCTTTGGTTCAGAAGAGTCCATGATCCGATTAGATATGTCTGAATTCATGGAATCCCACACTGTTTCCAAGCTGATTGGTTCCCCACCTGGCTATGTGGGTTACAACGAAGGTGGACAATTGACCGAAGCAGTGCGGCGGAAGCCCTATACGGTTGTCCTGTTTGATGAAATCGAGAAAGCCCATCCTGATGTTTTTAACATGCTGTTGCAACTTCTGGATGATGGGCGTTTGACCGATTCCCAGGGGCGCACGGTGGATTTCAAAAACACCCTTGTGATTATGACTTCCAACGTTGGTTCCAGGGTGATTGAAAAGGGCGGCAGTGCCTTTGGTTTTGAATTCGCAGACAACCGCAGTGAGGCGCAGTATACGCGCATTCAATCCTTGGTGAATGAGGAGCTGAAACAGTTCTTCCGTCCAGAATTCCTGAATCGTCTGGATGAGATCATCACTTTCCGGCAACTTGGCCGTCACGAAGTGAGGCAAATCGCCGATCTGATGCTGCGTGAGTTGTCCGATCGCCTGGTTGAGCAAAGCATCACAATTGACGTCAGCGATCGCGTCAAAGATCGTCTGGTCGAAGAGGGCTACAGCCCCGGTTATGGAGCACGTTCGCTCAGACGGGTGATTATGCGAGTCCTGGAAGATGCCCTCGCTGAAGCAATGCTTTCTGGCACAATTTCAGCGGGAGACAGGGCGATCGTCGATCTTGATGAAACAGGCAACGTTACTATTCACTCGGCTGAAAAACCAGAACGGCAGTTGGAAGCGGTTTCAAGCTACCAATAATTCGCTGGGTGTCCGTATTAGCCTGGCACGATTGGATACTAAGAAACTGTTTGTAAACAAGTTTTGCGATCCCCCTAAGTCCCCCTTAAAAAGGGGGACTTCAAGCTTTTGGTTCAGTTCCCCCCTTTGCAAGGCTACTGGGTAGACATATTGTGTTTTAAACCCAAGCCTCTGCCGGGGGACGCTATTCGTTCCATCCGGTTTCTATGTGTCACCCATTTCTTTTTATGGAAAAATTGCCCGTCCAATCAGCCATCCCACAATCAGACCAGACAACGACGTACTGGCAAGAATCAGAAATGTTTGAAATTTTCTAAAGGATTTGATTAATTCATGTCTTGCATGAACCAGGGTGCTGATTCCGAACCAGACGATGCCTACGCCAATTGCCAAACCGCCCCAATACAAAATCTTAAAAATGCTTTGGGACCAAAAGTACAAGACATAATCCCAAAAATAAGTGGCAAGCAGAACCAATCCGGCTGAGAGCGCAATCGCAAAACTGATTGCTAAAGCTGCTCCCCAGGGGGCGGCAAAACTTAGGATCAGCGCGATCAGTGACGCCAAAACGATTGATAGAGGGAAAAAAATAGCAAACGGCACCGCGAAAATTAACAAGAGAGCAGCACTTGAAAAGCCAATAATTCCATAGCCTAGAAAGCTGATTAATAGCCAAATCCAAGGAATTTTTCTGCTTCTCATTGCTCAACCTACTTATCTGGAACCCTTATACAGCAGTTTTCGACCATGGGAGCCACGTCTGGTTAGATCTTACAAATGAACCCTGGCGTCAAGATCCAGGCGTGATACTATTTCAGAAAAGGTTTAAGGTGAATGAATCTCAGCCTTTACAGCCTATTCTCTCTTTTCATGGAATATCTGACCCTTTGTCCAGGATCTATCCCTGTGTGAGACGGCAACTGCTAGCGATCGTGATCGTTCTGTTCCTAACTTTTAGCCTTTGGGCAGGATATTGGGGCGTTGCTATAGTAGGAACCGGATTTTTGATCGGCATGAGATTCTGGAAACAGCGATTGAAATAGGTTCTTACTTACCCATTTCCCCTTTGTCCAGAGGGAAATTTTTACTAAAATTTCGCTAAACTCAGAACAATTTTGGGCAATATTTGGGCAATATAACGATAGGGCGACTGTCTAGGGAGAAAACGCCATACCCAAAGGAGATTTCAGGAATGTCCATAGAAAGTG
>JBAUTA010000887.1:0-2385 GCA_049581985.1 Kovacikia sp. | reverse complement strand
GTCCTATTGCGAGTAGCAAATCGTACAGATCCCCCTAAATCCCCCTGAAAAAGGGGGACTTCAAGCCTGTTTCCCCCCTTTTAAGGGGGCTAGGGGGGATCGCTGAGTACTTAACATCACAACCCCTAGCTTTTAAAACACCCTCTAAGCAGGGCTGCCCCCTCCAGACTCTTTTACTCACAATTAATTACTAACGATTAGTTAAAGCGACCTACTGGTCTACCAAGACGGTTTTACAGGGTTGAAAACTCTCGAAATGCTCGGAATGTGAGTTTTGCAGATTTGAGTTGCCCCTCAAATTTAGCCTGATGAACCTGATGGACTACTACTTGTCTAGACTACTACTTATTAAGTGGAAATACACTTTTAGTAGAATAATCATCTACCTGCTGGGTATTAATAGCCTGTTGGTAGCGAATTCGATCTGTTTTTTCTAAAATCTCTACACGACAGCGCCGACAAAACCAGTAAGTTTGACCAGAACGAATATGGCGCAGCATGATATCTGAGCATAAAGGACAGTTCGCCATTTTATTAACCAATCCGAAGAATTATTTAAACTTGGTAACAGATGTGGAGAAAGAATTTACTCTGAACAAATCACAAAGATTAAAGTATTTATTAATTTCTGAAATTGCTTGAGAAGTTCCAAAGCTCCACCGAATAAAGTTTTAACCAGACTCCATCTCCTAAATTGTGACTGGACAATAAGAATCAGCATGTATCTTCAGGTACAACTTAAGATAAGTTTATAAACTACTGGTTTTGTAAGGTTTTAAAACTGCAAAATTTTCTGGATTTATTGACTTATTTGATTAGAATTACAGCTTTTTTCGGTGGCATACTGTATGCATTACAAGCAATAGTAAAGGCTAGGGGGAAGGAATGGCTTTTCCTATTATTTCTGTGGATTGGTTAAGGGAACATCTCCATGATCCACAGCTCGCGATCGCTGACTGCCGTTTTTCCTTGATGAAAGCGGAATTAGGACAACAACAATATCAGGCTAGCCATATTCCCGGTTCCTATTACCTGGACTTGAACCAGGATCTTTCTAGTCCGGTTAAAAAGCATGGAGGACGGCATCCATTACCCGATGGGGCAGTTTTAGCCAAAAAATTGGAGGCGATGGGGGTTTCGTCTAGCCCCCCCGATGGGCCTACCCTGGTTGTGGCCTACGACGATTCACGCCAGGCGTTTGCCTCCCGCCTATGGTGGCTCTTGCGCTACCTGGGCCATAACAGGGTAGCCGTACTGGATGGGGGCTTTGCTGCCTGGAACGCAGCTGGGTGCCCGGTAACTGCAGCCATCCCCCCGCTCAAAGCGGGCAAGTTTATTCCTAGACCTTGCTTAGATCAAATCGTGGATATGGTTCAGGTGAAAGCACGGAAAGATTTACCTGGCGTGGCATTGGTAGATTCGCGCGAGGGCGATCGCTACCGGGGAGAGCAAGAACCCATCGATCCGATCGCCGGACATATTCCAGGGGCAGTGAACTATCCCTGGCTCAGTGTGACGGATGAACAGGGCTATTTCAATCCCCAATCAGACCAGCAGCAGCGCTGGTCACCCCTGGAACAGGCGGACGAAATTTTGGTCTACTGCGGCTCAGGGGTGACTGCCTGCGTCAACCTGTTGTCTCTAGAATTGGCAGGCATCCAAACGGGAAAACTCTATGCGGGCAGTTGGAGCGACTGGTGTTCGTACATGAAGGATGAAGGATGAAGGATCCGGTTTGTATCCTTCATCCTTTTACCGCTCCTCTTTCTTCGACAGCATATCAATCGCATCCCCCAATGCTGTGGTCAGCCCCTTACGGGTTTGGGCATGGTTGATTTGCTCGGTTTTAAGTGCCTGGATGAGGCGATCGCGCTCGGCTAAGGCTTCTCTTAACTTTTGGCGGAGCTCTTCTGGAGTTTGTAATTTTTCTACTTCTGCCCAAATAGCACCAGCAAGCGTTGTTGCAGAATCTTCTCCCGTAACCAAATTCCCCTGCAGTTGTTGAATTTCTAGCTTCAGCCTTTCAATGGTTTGGCGGGATAGGGCTACGTCAGCCCGACGCTGCTGGGCTTCCGTTTCATAAAGCCGTTGCCAGTTAGAAGCACTGGCAAACGCCTGTTCGCGCTCCTGTTGCGCCTCAGTTACCTGCTGCCGTAAAGCTTTAATTTCATCCAACCATCGGGTTACGTCGTGGGTCATTGTTAAGAGAGTTGAACGAACTGGGTAGCTGAATTCTAAGGCTTGTAGATGAATTTTAAGACAAAAAGAAGCCCCCGGAGGTCGGTGGGGGCTTTTGCTTAAGGAGTGATGAAGCGGATGGTACAAGAGTACTATTCTGGACATAGATTGTCAACTCCTTCAGCGCGGTTCAAATTGCCAAGTCTA
>JBAUTA010000886.1:0-1906 GCA_049581985.1 Kovacikia sp. | reverse complement strand
GGCAATATTTCTGGTTTGCCCAGTTCATTCAGCTTTGCAACTGCTGAATAAGTTGTTCCTAAATCAATACCTACGATAGCCATATCGATTTTCCCTTGTTTTATTAGTTGTCAAGTTGCAAGCTATTAGAGATGGGGGGCTGATACCGCCGGATTACGACGGATTGAGGGCGCAAGACTTTTCCTTGAAACATAAATCCTTCTCGTACGACACTCTCAATTGAGCCATTTTGTGTTGGATCGTCTGTAGCAACATTTCCCGTTACTTTCTGCTGCTGGTCGTTAAATCTTTCCAATTTCCCGATTGGCTCTACATCTTCGGAGTAGAGGATGTTCAGTAGCTCCTGCTTGAGGGACTTAACGCGTCCGCATACAGGGGAGTGTACTGACTCAAGATCAACCTGAGTTTGATAAATGTTGTCGTATAACAGGAGAAGTGAGCGAATCAGGCTGTCTTTCAAAGACGCTTCAAATCGCCTTTCCTGATGTTCCAACTTAGCATACAGGGTATCAAAGGCTTTCTCTTTCACAGAGTCGTGTTGTAATCGTTGCTCAAACAGTTGTTTCAAGTCTGTCAGAATACTCTCAACATGATTGAGGCGATCTGTAAATATTTCTCCAATTTCGGATTCTGATACCTCATTCCGGTCGTTTTCAGTTTCATTCACTGGCATCTGCTTCCCATGCATGAGGTTTTCATCATCTGCTACTTCCAAAGGTGAAGTGTTTCCCTGTAGCTCCAAGGGCTTTGGTTCATTATTCATAAGAGGGTTCTTTACTTGGTGAATGGTGGAAAATGTGCTTTAACAAACTTTGATTCACACTATTGATGCACCTATAAATTCTTGAATTCCCTACAAATCCTTTAATTCAAGCTTGCCAATGTGGTCATGTTGACCAAAGGATTGGCTAGAACTGAACAATCTCACCTCATAGAGACTTGCACTGGGTAACGGGCAGGAAATTGTTGTTTTAGAACTGAATGTTGAGGAAGATACATGATAATTCTTGCCTGATGATGCACTACGCTTACTTTGGTATGTTGCTACTAGGGTCTGTTTTAAAAGTCAGTCAAAGTCCGATTCTTTCGTACGAAGGATCAAGGCTTCCAGGTGGTTTTAAAACAGACCCTAGTGATCGCCACTGAGGATTTTCTAATACAATTTCGGCAGTTCCTGTAACAACAACATGATCATGGGTTGGATTAATCAAATTAAAGCCTTCTGCAAAAAACTCAGACTGTAGCATCGCTTTTTGTAGAAAATCACTCCTATCCAGAGGTGGTGGGAGTAACTGCCAATTTGCATCATCAGGAAAGTGGTCATGAATGACGACTCTGGGTGGAGACAAATTAAATCGGCAACAATAGAGCTTGCATTTGTCCAAATAGGGTAAAACCGCTGCCTAAAGCTCCTGGAACCAAAACCACCTCCGCAATCAATCTTGTAATCAGATAGCCTGTAACGACAAATATTGCCGGGTTAATAAGATAGGTTGTACGGTAGCGTTTAGTAAAGGTACTTCCGTCAACACTGCCACTATCCCAGGTTGTATCCAGAAGATGCCATTCCTGGTTGATTTCAACTGCATTCCAGGCATGTCTCTGCCCGCTTCTATCGGTTCCTGGAGTTCGAGAATTTCCAGCGACTACAACAATGTTTTCACCGATTGCCTGCCCTAAGATCAAGTTTATCTGCCAAAAACGCCAACTCCGTAATAGCAATAGTTTGCTCGACAGTTTGCCATATCCACTCTGAGGTAAAACTGACCACTCCAACGAGGAGTTAAGCTAACGAACGGGGTGTCATCCGAACTCGTATCGGCAGCAACCAGATTTCCATTTTCATCATATAGTCTCAAGTCGAGATCCCGGCAATCGCGATCGCAAACCCCAATAAGACCATATC
>JBAUTA010000885.1:0-7137 GCA_049581985.1 Kovacikia sp. | reverse complement strand
GATCAGGGGTTTAAGAAAATGTTGTACGAACAGCTAGCGGTCAAGGAGTACTGGCAATTTGACCCCAAAGGAGAATGGATCGAGCAGCAGTTGCAGGGTTATCGCCTGCGAGGAGAACATTATGAACCGATTACAGATCAACGCAGCGAACCATTACAACTTCGGCTAGAGGTAGATGGGCAATTGATTGCATTCTATCGGGAAGACACAGGCGAGAAGCTGCTGGTTCCAGGTGAACTAGCCCAGGCACTACGAGAGGAAGCGCTGGCACGGCAACAGGCTGAGCAACGGGCAGAACAAGCTGAGCAACGGGCAGAACAGACTGAGCAACAGGTAAAACAGTTGAAGGAGCGCCTGCGATCCCTGGGCATTGATCCAGAAACTATTGCTTGATAGAAAAATATTGCTTGATAGAAAAGGGTGGGCAAACGCCCACCCTACAAGCTAATCGCTAACTGCCCTATTTATTTGGTTGAGGTGTCAACCGTAGGTAAGGTCTAACTTCCGTAAGCCCTTTGGGAAAGCGCTGCTTTGCCTCTTCCGTAGGAATGGAAGGCACTACTACCACATCGTCGCCATCCCTCCAGTTAACGGGAGTTGCAACCCCGTAGTTGTCGGTCAGTTGCAGAGAGTCAATCACCCGTAAAATTTCTTCAAAATTACGTCCCGTGCTGGGGGGGTAGGTGATGCTCAGGCGTAGTTTTCTCTGGGGATCAATAACGAACACCGTCCGCACGGTCAACTTAGCGTTGGCGTTGGGGTGAATCATGCCATAGAGATCAGAAACCGACTTATCCGAATCCGCCAGGATGGGATAGTTAACCGTGGTCTTCTGGGTTTCGTTGATATCGCCAATCCAGCCTTTGTGAGATTCAGCATCATCTACACTCAGCGCAATCACCTTAGCATTGCGTTTATCAAACTCAGATTTGAGCTTTGCGACTTCACCTAATTCAGTGGTGCAAACAGGGGTGTAGTCTGCGGGGTGAGAGAAGAAAACAACCCAGCTATCACCTGCCCAGTCATAAAAGTTGATTTCGCCCTCACTGGACTGCTGGGTAAAGTTGGGGACTGTATCGCCTAATTGGAGAGCCATAACCAATTCCTTATGAGTTGCTAGAACCAAAATCCTTACGGTTTACCCTACGATCATGCCATAAAACCCCGGTTTTCCCATCGGAGTTTAGATCTATATGGCAATTTTAACTAAACTTTGCATGTGTTGTGATCTGTGTCACTGCTATCCCATCTCATAATTAAGACCTCAACTTAGAACCTCAAACAGCGTTGGCCGCAGAAAGCAGGCATCGCGTAAAGCTTCGGTGAAGGTGACTTGGAAAATCCAGCGATATTGCCAAGACGTAAGTTTGAGCGAGAAGTAAGTATCGCATATTTCAGGTGTATTTGGTTTGAAATAAAAGTACCTACCTACCCCATGATTTAGTAGGGTCAAGATTGAATCAGATCAAACTGGTCAGGTTACCTATCTTTACTTTAGTCTCCTCCAGACCGTCAAAACCTCTACGGCAGCTGCTTTCAAGTCGTGGTTTTGCGCACAGCCAATACTTGAATCAGGCAGTTATCCAGATCAATTCGGGTATCCAGCAGCACAAACGTACAGGCTGGGGAAATATGCTGATCTACGGTAATCACTGAGTAATTACAGAAAGAACCCCGTATCTTTCAGGATGTCGATCATCGTTCTTCAAGATTTTTGGTAAAGATCGTACCAAATTTATGTAAATCTGGGGATAAATATGGGCAATATAGCAGCAGACTAGAGATCCCTATCAATCTGATTATTTCATGGAATCACAAGAATCAAAGGCACTCCTCATCGTTGATGAACAGCCCCTTTCCCTACGCCAATGTCTGCGCTATCTCCAATCGGGAGGTAAGTTGCAAGGCTTTATTGGGGATATTTTGCGGCAGTATGTCCTGGAACGGGAGTTAGAAACTAGAGAGGATCTTGAAGTTAGCCCAGCCGTGGTTGAACAGGCTGTGGTGGATTTTCGCTTGCAGCAGCAGCTTACAGATTCCAAAGCTTTTCAGGAATGGCTGACGCGCAATGGCACCAACTATGAGCAATTTCATAGTCAGATTTTGAATAGCTTCAAGATGGAGAAGCTGAAAACTAGCATTGCCGATGCTCGACTTCAGGAACATTTCATCGAACGGAAGCTGTTCTTCGATCGGGTTGTCCTTTCCCGGATTGTTGTGGCTAGTAAAGATCTCGCTGAAGAACTTTACACCCAAATTAAAGAGGGAAGCAGCTTTGAGCAATTGGCACAGGAATACTCGATCACCGATGAGAAGATTGCCAATGGCATGATGGGTCCAGTCAGTCGGGGAACCTTGCCCGATACCCTGCGGGCAGCGATCGATTCCTCAAATCCCGGTGAATTGGTGGGACCGATTGAATCCGAAAAACATTGGGCAATTTTTCGAGTTGAGCAATTTTTACCTGCCACACTGGAAGATGCTCAGCTGCGTCAGGCAATGCAGAATGAGTTATTTGAACGCTGGGTTACAGAGAAAATCCAGACCATGACGGTCAAACTCCAGGTTAGTGATTAGTGTTTTAGCCGCAGTCAACTTTCATCCGTCCACTTTTGCAACACCAGTGTTGATCCCCCCCAATTCTTATCAGCATCCATGCAGGAAGTCTAAATGATTGCAAATGACCTAGCCCCAAATTTGCCCTGGGAGGTGCCACCCCTCTCTTTCCTTAGCCCGGAACAGCAGATCCAATTTAAGCAAGCGGCTGAAATTCGTCGTTATGGCCTGGGTGAAATGCTTTGGTCCACAGCGATTCCTGGTCATCAGTTTTTGATTTTGGCGGGAAAGGTGCGTCTGGTGCCAGAGGAAGGGCAGTCCACCATTTTGAAGCAGGGAGACTGGCTGGGCGATCGTTTGGAACTTCCTGGCGAATGGAAAGCGAGAGCCTCTGACAAAGACGTCGTGGTGGCGATGTGGAAGTCAGATCTCTGGCAATCTATCTCCTCAAGCGATTTGGAGCAGTTTTGGGCACAGCAACGGGGACGATATCTTCCCCAAACGGCTAATACCCGCCAGCCCACATCCGGCTTTCCGTTCGTCCCAGGCGTTAATACAGCGGCTGCCTGTTTGACCATGGCGGCCAACCATCTCCAAATTCCAACTCAACTGGAATGGGTGCAGCGCCAGCTGAGAGGGCAACAGGGGACGGATGTGGTTGAGGCTTCAGAAAAGTTAGGGCTGCATTTGCGGCGGGTGGAAACCACCTGGACTGATCTTCGTAAGTTTTCCTTCCCGGCATTAATGCAATGGAGAGACACAAGTCCCTCTAATGGAGGAGTAGCCAATGGGCAAAGAGCGACAGACCGCTTAAGCTCTGCCCCCTTTCATTGGGTTTTAGTTTATGGAATTCGGGGCGATCGCCTGATTCTGTCAGACCCTCTTAACCCTGCCCAAACCTGTGAAAGCGTTCCTCGCTCTCTGGCAGAGCCAGGATGGAATGGTCAACTTTGGCTGATAGACATCATTCAAAAACAAGAGCGGTTTAATCTTGGCTGGTTTATCCCAGCTGTGATGAAATACCGCACCCTGCTGATGGAGGTGCTGCTAGCATCCTTTACCCTGCAGCTCTTGGGACTGACTACCCCCGTCATTACCCAGGTTGTGATCGATAAGGTGATGGTGCAGGGCAGCATTGCCACCCTGGATGTCATGGCGATCGCCCTACTCAGCGTGGCATTCTTTGAAGCTTTTTTGGGCACTCTGCGCCTGTTCATTTTCACTCACACGGCTCGTCGCCTGGATCTTAGCCTTTCTGCCCAGCTATTCCGGCATTTAATGCGCTTGCCCCTCTCCTACTTTGAGCAGCGCCGGGTTGGAGATACCGTCGCACGGGTGCAAGAGCTAGAAAATATTCGCCAATTTCTGACCGGAACCGCGCTGACGGTTGTGCTGGATTCCATCTTCTCGGTTGTATACCTGGCAATCATGGTCTACTACAGCGTACCCCTGACGCTGGCAGCCCTGGCGGTGATTCCTTTATTTATTCTCCTGACTCTTACCGCCACACCCATCCTGCGCAACTGGTTAAATGAAACCTTCAACCGCAGTGCCGACAGCCAATCCTTTCTGGTGGAAACCGTCACAGGCATTCAAGCGGTTAAAGCTCATACGGCTGAGAAGGTGGCCCGCGATCGCTGGGAAGGGCTCTTTGCCCGCTTCATTCGCACGGGCTTTAAAGCCTCTACCACCTCCAACATCAGCAGCAACATCGCCGACTTTCTGACTAATCTTTCCTACCTGATCGTCCTCTGGTTTGGCGCAAAGCTTGTGATTGAGCAAAAAATGACGATTGGTCAGCTCGTCGCTTTTCAGATGCTTTCTGGCAGAATGACAGGTCCCCTGCTGCGTCTGGTACAACTCTGGCAAAATCTACAACAGGTGCTGCTTTCCGTTGATCGGATTGGCGATATTCTCAACACTCCGCCCGAGGCCGAAGCTGGAAGCGGCTTAGTCCTACCTCCCCTAAGCGGTCAGGTCACCTTCGATCAAGTATTTTTCCGCTACCAACCCACCCAGGAACCCGTCCTGAGAGGCATTTCCTTTTCTGTAGAGCCAGGCATGCTAGTGGGTGTCGTTGGGCGCAGCGGCTCCGGCAAAAGCACGCTTTCCAAATTGGTCCAGCGCCTTTATCCGGTGGAGTCCGGTCGCATCTTGATCGATGGGTTTGATGTTAAAAGCGCTGACCTTGCCTCGCTGAGACAGCAAATTGGTGTCGTCTTGCAAGAAGACTTTATTTTCAACGGGTCAGTTTTAGAAAACATCAGCCTCGGCAATCCTAGTATTACCGCTGAACAAGTTGTTGAAGCAGCTCGTTTAGCAGTGGCTCACGACTTTATTAGCGACTTACCACAGGGCTACGAAACCAGCGTTGGAGAACGGGGGACTGCTCTCTCCGGGGGACAACGTCAACGGCTCGCCCTAGCCCGACTTTTCCTTTCTAAAGCCCCCATTCTGGTATTAGATGAAGCCACCAGTGCCCTCGATGCCGAAACAGAACAGCAGGTGCTGCAAAATCTCCAACGGGTTTCCCAAAATCGCACAGTTTTTGTGATTGCCCACCGTTTTGCCCCACTGAAACGGGCAGATCTTATTGTCGTCCTGGAAAAGGGCGTGCTAGTTGAAAAAGGCACCCATACTGAATTGCTAGGTAGTAAGGGCTTGTACTGGTCTCTCTACCAACGGCAACAGGCAAATGTGTAGAGTTCTCTTGGCTGAAAAAGTACTGTGACTTTGATTGATTAACCCAGACCAAAAGATCTGATATCAATTTAAAAAATGAAAGTTGCAGAGGGGGTGTGGGGGCTTCGCCCCCAGCCAGGGATTTCACCCCTGTACCCCATCCCCAATCTGCCCTGTTCGCTATTTAAATTGGGGTATGAAATTGATGGGTGTATTTCGACTCCGCTTAACCCATGAATGTCCGGGCGTTGAGCGGTTTCACTGGGCAGTCCTGAGCAGACTCACTGGGTTGTCCTGAGCGGTTTCACTGTTTGGATGTTTCGAACTCCGCTCAGCACGATCGCGGCTTTGGGTACCGCGGCTTTGGGTACCGCGACTTTGAGTACAACCATTGCTAGCTCACTAAAAATAGCTCACTAACGAGTTAATTTTTAAACCGAAATCAGCTCTTTAGTGAGCTATTAGTTAATAGCACCCCCAACAAAACTTACGGGATTCTGCAACAGCTTTCAATCTTTGCGAGAGTAAATGGCTGTGTAAGAAAAATTTCTATTAAAGAGCTCTTCATACCAATTCAGACAGGAAGATTATTATACTCAATAGATATATTGAAACATCTACTCTACAAGTAGCTGAGTGTACTTAAACTAAAAATTGGCTTTGGGGATGGAGGAAACTTCGGCGAGAGCAGATCAACTGAGGCAATCGACGAAATCCTTACCTGGCAGGAATTTCTCCTCACCCCTGTTGCCTATAATTAATTATGCATGTCTACTGATATCTACTGAATACATCTACTTAGTAGAACTACTTAATCTGATCAAATTAGACAATTGATAATTGCACTGAAAGCAATTATCAGTAGAACTTTCCAATTCAAAGTTACAGATTGGAAACCTAAAATTGGTAATTACTAGCGAAACCATCTTTACAAAAAGCCAGCAATACTGTTAGCAATATTCTATCCACGGGCACTATAGCTATGCCATTTGTTGGGGTTATAGCAATGCCCGATACCGTAGGGAACAATCTAACTAACGCGCAGTCAATCTACCTGATTGCCAGTCCTAAAACTTTTAATGAATCGATCGGCATAGAAAACGGTGTCCTCGATTCAGATGACTACTACACCTTCACGCTCAACAGAAGTAGCAGCTTTACCCTGTCCTTGACGGGACTGACCGCCGATGCGAACGTCGAGGTTTTAGACAAGGTTACCGGCGCAGTCGTCACAGATGCCAATGGAATTGTCCTTCGCTCAACCAACACTGGTACGTTAACGGAGTCTATCAATACCATTCTGAATGCGGGCACCTATTATATCCACGTCTTTCCAGGGCCAGCAACAAATACCCTTAATCCCCTCACCACCCCTAGCACTAGCTACAACCTCAATGTAGCAGCTGACAACAATGCCAAAGCAGATATTATTTGGCGTAACTATAGTTCTGGTCAGAATGCTATTTGGCAAATGAATGGTGTGTCCTACGACTTCGCTACCCTAACCACTTCTGTTTCTGACAAAAACTGGAAAATTCAAGGCTCAGGAGATTTTAACAACGACGGTCAAACAGATATATTGTGGCGCAATCCTGCCAGTGGACAGAACGTCCTATGGCTTATGAATGGAGCTGTCTACAAGTCAAGCATTGCGCTTCCCGCTGTCAGTGATGCCAATTGGCAAATTGGAGGAGTTGGCGATTTTAACCGGGATAAAAAGCCAGATATTGTATGGCGTAACTATGCCACAGGCCAGAATGCTATCTGGTTTATGAATGGCACGAACTTCCTTTCCGCAACTGCGATCGAGGCCCAACCCAGCACTGCTTACAGGATTCAAGCAGTAGATGACTTTAATGGTGATGGTCAAGCAGATATTGTTTTCCGTAACAATACTCT
>JBAUTA010000884.1:0-2893 GCA_049581985.1 Kovacikia sp. | reverse complement strand
CTTCGAGAGAAATCTTAAAGCAATCAGGGGTTCCAATCCTGAAATTACCCTTTTTACTCAGGCGACTGCGGATGGAACTCAATCGGGAGATCTATCGGCTAAACCCTATTGCCGGTATCAAAGAGGTCCTACAAGAACTTAAGGATGAAGGAAATCATCTTGGAATTGTTACTTCTAATTCAAAGGAGAACGTGATTGCTTTTCTAGATGCTCAGGGAATGGGCGATTTGTTTGACTTTGTTGGATCGGGGCTGACCCTATTTGGCAAGGGTCGGATTATTCAGCAAATTCTAAAAAAGCAAAAGATGGATCCCGCGATCGTTATCTATGTGGGTGACGAAACCAGAGATATTGAAGCTGCCAGAAAGATTGGGATCAAAATTGTTTCCGTAAGTTGGGGGTTTAATTCTAGCCAAATCCTGGCAGAACAACGTCCCGACTTTCTGATTCACCACCCCTCTGAGTTATTAGAGATTGTAGCGAAAGCCTAGCAGCCTGTCGGAGTAATCGAAGTTCTCGTGGCTAGGCTCTGGCTAGTAACGTAAAATTTGGCACCTATATTTGGCACCCGCCCCCGGCTCACAGGTCAATCAAGCCCACAGGTGGGGTAATTTCGATGCGTCGATGCTGGAGATCGACAACTGGAACGATCGGTTTAACAAAGGGGATCAGAACTGTTTCGGGTTGCTTTGGAGCAGCTTCTGCCCTGGTAGCACGCCTGACCTCCAGTAAATCGTTTCCGGCTGGAATGACTCGAATCACTGACCCAATCAACGTTTGGGTAGCTTGCTCAAAGACCTCCAACCCAATCAGGTCGAGAATGTGGAATTCATCGTCCTCAAGCGGCGGACGATCGCCCTGCAGCACCAGGAGTTTACTGCCCTGAAGGGACTCTGCCCGATCGCGATTGTCTACGCCTGCAAATTGCACCACATAAAGCCCCTTGCCTGACAGATAGCGTCCATTGAGCAATTCAATGGGCTGGGGCTCTGTCTCTCCCAATCTCACTAACCAGCGTGTTCCGGGCTGCAAAAACCGCTCTGGAAAGTCTGAATCCGGATAAACGCGCACTTCTCCTTTCATTCCCTGGGCAGAAACGATCTTACCGATTTCAAGAAAAAGGGGGTGAGCAGAGGGGGAAGGGTAAGGGGGAACTGAAGAGAGGGGTGAGGGTTGAGTGGTGAGGGGTGAGCTTTGGATTTTTACTCCCTGTTCCGCTTGTTTCCCTATCCCCTCATTCGCTTCTGTCTTTTGCTCTCTACCCTGTGCCTTTTGCTTTCCCACTAAATCCTCTGGTTTCTGTCCTGGTTCGACTGAAATGTTTGGCGGCTGATCCATTGAGCTACGCTGACGCCGAAGTCTGCCCTCTGCCTTGTGTTTTCCCACTATGCTACCGTTGACTGTTGACTATTTGTGGACTGTCCGTATACCTGCTTGACGACCTCTGTCAGGCGCTTCATACCAGCTTCAATGTCCTGATTAGTGGCAGTCAGGCTGATCCGGAGGCATTGGCGGGTGTGCTCCCACTCTTCGCGCAATCCGGGAAAGAAGGGGCTACCAGGGACGACAATGACTCCTACCTGCTTCAGCTTTTGATAAAACTCCCAGTCTGTAATGGGCAAGTCTTTTAGCCAGAGCCAGGTAAAAATAGCCCCTTCACCCCGATGCAGGAACCAGGGAACTTCCCTGGGCATTGCCTGGTCAAGGGTCGATTCTATAATCTTGACTTTATCTTGATAGAAAGGGCGGATGATAGTAGTCGCAATTTCTGCAAGGGCACCGGAGCTAATGGCGCGGGTAGCGATCGCCTGCCCATAGCGAGGGGAGTGAATACACATATTGGTCTGGAAGCATTCCAATACCTGAATAACCTGCTCATCGCCGATCGCAATTCCAATCCGCTCGCCAGGGAGACCCGCCTTAGACAAGCTCATACAGTGAATGATGTTGCCTCCAAACATCGGTGTCATGTCTGTGTAGTTCAGGGCTGGGAAGGGAGGGCCGTAGGCAGAATCAATCAGTACCGGAATATCGTAGGGAGCAGACAGGTCGGCAATTTTCTTTACCTCATCATCCGAGAGGACATTTCCCGTCGGGTTACAGGGGCGGGAGAAAAGGACACAACCTGTCTCCTCATTAATTTCCAGTTGACTAAAATCAGGACGGTATTTGAACCGATGGTTCTTTTCGTCGATTTCTAAGGCAGGTTTGTAGGAAATCAGCGCCTCTGGAACCAAGGTAACTCCGCCGTAACCAGTGTAATCAGGACTCAGGGGTAAGACGATTTTTCTAAGGTTGCCACTGGCGGTATAGCCGCCAAAAGCATTCGCAGCATAGAAGTAAAGGCTCTGGCTACCAGGGGTAATGAGAATATTGCGATCGCTCAAATTTAACCCATAGCGTCGATTAAAGTCGGTTACCACGGCTTCAATCAACGGCTGGTAACCCTGGCTATCTCCATAGCGACAGACCACGTCGCCGTACTCAGAACTGGCAAGCAAATCAGCCGTACACTCGCGCCAGAGCTGTTCTACTTCGGGCAAAATTAAGGGGTTCCCGGCACTCAAGTTGATAAATGCTTTACCTGCCCCCATGCGCAATGTTTCTTTGATGTCTTTCATAATCGCCCGAACTCCGCTGAGGCGAGACATTTCATTGCCAATTTGGGATAGAGCAGGTTTCATAGGAATTGCTAACTTTTGAAGAGGAGGTACACGCGCAAGCAGCCAACTGAAATGGCACTGTATTACTGTATTAAAGATGCTATCTAATGCTACCGTCAGAATGCCATGCCCTTTCAGGCTATTTGATGCACTAACAATCCCATTTCTGAGGGTCTGGTAGTTCAGGAAACCGCAAACAATCTTAAAAAATCGGCTCCACTCCCCAAATC
>JBAUTA010000883.1:0-4394 GCA_049581985.1 Kovacikia sp. | reverse complement strand
GGTTTCACTTTGGGGAGACTGGCTAATCTCAAAATTTCCTGGGTTCCCAGCACGTTTGCGGCTCGTAGTGCTGAATACGGATAAATCAGGTTAACGGATGCGCCATTGTGATAAATCAGGTCAATATCCGTTGCCAAAGTCTGGAATTGCTGCGGGGAAAGCCCTAAATTGGGGCGTGCTAAATCCCCCAGAATTGGCATGACCCGATCCTTCAGCCTGTCTATTGGCAAGTAGTAGCGGCTGAGGTTGGCAGCAATCTTTTGTCTGGCATCCTCCACACTGGCAGCACGCACTAAACAATGAATTTTTGCCTCAGTTTGCTGCAACAGTTCGTGCAGCAAGAACGCCCCTAAAAAGCCCGTAACTCCTGTCAGGAAAATATGCTGAGGCGGTGCATCAGCATGATGTGCAGGCGTGTTTGGCTGAATTGTGGCATCTAAAATCAGATCTGTCCGAATCGCTTCGACTAGGTTGGGATCTAATCCGGAAGAATCAGAGTCCTTAGCTACTGCGATCGCACCCGCTAACCCAGCAATGGTTGGATGTTCAAACAAAACGCTTAATGGCAGCTCAACCTGAAAGGTTTCTCGCATCTGAGCCAAAAGCTGAGCAGCTAGAAGTGAATGACCACCTAAGTTAAAGAAATGATCATGGATGCCCACCTGCTCCAGATTTAACACCCGTAGCCAAATCTGGGCTAATTGATGTTCAACCTGATTGCGGGGTGCAACAAAGGTTTCTTCCAATACGGAGTGGTTGGGGGTGGGGAAAGCGCGGCGATCGACCTTACCGTTGGGGGTGAGCAGCAGAGCATCCATGACCACAAATGCGCTCGGAACCATATAATCTGGTAGTTTTTCCTCCAGGAAGGACCGGAGTTGTTGAATCTTCACCGGGGTAGAGTGGGGAACAATATAGGCCACTAAAGATTGCTCACCCGAATTGTCTTGGCGGGCAAGTACAACAGTTTCTCTCACGGCTTCGTGGGTAGAAAGTGTGGCTTCAATCTCTCCCAATTCGATCCGATAGCCGCGAATCTTCACTTGATGATCAATCCGTCCGATATAACCGATATTGCCATCAGGGAGATAACGGGCTAAGTCACCTGTTCGATAGAGGCGGGCGTCGGTTTGCGGGCTAAACGGATCGGGAATAAATTTTTCCTGGGTAAGGTCTGCTCGATTGAGATAGCCCCGTGCCAGCCCTGCCCCACCAATCAACAATTCTCCGGGTTCCCCTGGAGAAGCAAGGCTGAGGGCATCATCCCCAGTTTGTGACTCCGGATCGACCAGATAAATTTGGGTATTCGCGATCGGTTGCCCGATCGGCACTAGGGTATTTCCAGGTCTTACCCGATGAACTGCAGACCAGATTGTGGTCTCCGTCGGGCCATACAGATTCCACACAGAAGCAACCCGTTTTAGGAGTTGATCTGCCAAATCTCTCGACAGGGCTTCTCCGCCACATAGTAGCTTGAGCCGTGGATTTCCCCGCCAACCTGCGGCTAGTAGGAGCCGCCAGGTGGCAGGAGTTGCCTGCATAATGGATGCGCCCGATTGCACCAAAACGGCTGCCAAGCGCAGCGCATCCGAGGCAACTTCCCGTGCCACTACTACAACCTGAGCACCCACGGTTAAGGGTAGATAGAGTTCTAAGGCTGCGATATCGAAGCAAATGGTTGTGACGGCAAGCAATATATCTTGCTCAACAATGCCAGGAGCTTTCTGCATTGAGAGGAGAAAATTGCTCACCCCTTGATGCATGACCTGCACCCCCTTGGGTTGCCCTGTAGATCCCGATGTATAGATGGTATAGGCCAGATTCTTTGCGACCACACCACTGCGGGGATTCAGTTTGCTTTCCTGGGCAATATGCTCCCAATCCGTTTCGAAACAGACGACAGCAGCTGCATGAGGGGGAAGTTTCCCAAGCACCGGTTGTTCTGTCAACAATACGGACAATTGAGCATCCTTAATCATGAACGCTAATCGCTCTTGAGGGTAAGCCGGATCAAGAGGCACATAGGCTCCGCCAGCTTTCAAGATACCCAGGAGCCCAATCACCATTGCCAGCGATCGATCCATGCAAATGCCCACCAACACTTCTGGACCAATCGCTAACCTGCGTAAATAATGGGCGAGTTGGTTAGCGCGATTATTCAGTTCCCGATACGTCAGATGTTGACCTTCAAAGGTTACGGCAATGTTGTTGGGGGTACGGTTTACCTGACGCTCGAATAATTGATGGATGCATAGGTTCGTTAACTCATCAGCTTTAGCAGATTTTCCCTGGCGTAATAAGGGTTGTAATTCTGCGGCTATAGAACAATCGAACCTTGAGGAGTTTGAGTTTGAGATATTGGGCTTCATGAGCAAAATAGGCAAATCTGAAAATGTGCAAAAACCACACCCATGGGTCCGCTCTGTCAGCAAATTCCAGCTCGTTAACTGGAATCGCCGATCATCTTCACGGTTAGCAGCAGAATAGGAGGTGTGAAGGAAGATGCACTGGCTCCCTCCGTTAGGCTGCGAGTCATTTATTCTTAACCGTGACATTGGATGGAGCACAGAGGACTGTTCGTGTAGAGAGGACTGTTTGTGTAGAGGAGTTGCAAATTTTGGGGGCAGAGCGATCGCTTCTTTAGCGTTGCCCGATCAAATGAGCCAGAATCGTCCATTTAGGAGTCAGGGTCTACTTCAGCTCATACGTCTAGTAGTCCATCAGGATCGGTTTGAGGGGTAACTCAAATCTACAAAACCCATATTCCAGGTAGTTTGAGGGTTTTTAACTCTTCAAAACAGACTTGACAGACGTCTAACTTCGGGCTTAAATAATTACGTCAAAACAGGGAATGCTCATTTAGAAAAGATTTATTTACGTTACGCAAAAGCTTCGTTGTCGCGGAAAAACCTTCTCTCCTTTCAATGGATGCTCACGCCTGCTCATTGAGATTAAGCAGGAATATCAGAAATAGGGGTAAATCTACACTGAACCGTTAGGCAACCTAAGTTTTCTCAGTTGGGTCAACACTCAAGTAGATGCTTGGTAGAGCGGCTCGCGAATTGCGAGGAAAGGAAAGGTGCGATAGTTCCTGACTCAACAAATCACACCAATAAGTTCTCGAATTTGACTAGGGACTCAGTACTTCCCACAAGTAAAAGCATAAGTTCTATCGTCCATATTGACTCCAATCTCGGCCAAACTTTATTTAATATTTATGCTGTTTCGCTCCTCAAGGGGTTTTGTCAATGTATAAAATAACACCTGTAGCCACGGAATCGCCATCTCTCAAAAGCTATGAGTTCAGTAATATTGCGGTTAGGGACTTGCAATTTAATCGCTTCGGATAATTTCCCCGTCCCTGGGGGGCAGAACAACAGACGGGGTTTGCCCCAGGGGGCGCACCGTTGATTAATTTCCTAATCAATCAATTTACCAATATTGCTTTAGTGTGGGCTATTTGACTGGTCCTTTTCTTCCAGTCAAGTTCTTTCCCTAGGGTCTTTACGTTAAATCCCTCTTACAGCAGATGTCAGGCCATTTCCGAAAAGCTATATGTGAAAATTTTATAAACTGGGGCAGCATTGGTTGCAATTCAACGCCCACCGGAGGATGCTGTACGTAAGATTAAGGGTGTCATTGTAAGTAGTTCCGAGTCAATAGCTCCAAATTTGGAACCTGGATAGCTTGGAGAGGTCATCTCTTCTTATCCTGGTTTTCTCAGTATTTCCACATTCTCCTGATCAGAGTCTTCTATCTGCACATTAGAACATTAGTACGCCAGAGAATTAGGGATGGACATCTACCCCAGGTTCCATCAGCAAATATTGAGAGTCTTCGATTCCTCAGAATTTAGTCTCAATAGATTTTCCGGCATTTGTTATCAGTCAAATTGTCTATCAAATTTAGTTTGACAGTCTCCGATGATACAGACCCCGATAACTTGGGCGGCACTAGATCTACCTTTTTCCGTACTGAGTGCCCGACTATGACGATATCCGACATTCCGCAGGTTGCCACCAGGGATAGAGTAATTCATCCGTACCACACTTCGGCTAGTGCGCAGTACAAGAAAACTACGCCATGAAAAGTGCATACATATGCACTTTGACTCTACCTGTAGCGGTTGCGGAATGTGGGCTATATGCTTACACCATAATGGTTCGTCAATTGATGCAATTATCTACCCATCTACCAGGTTGTGCTACTCTTACGCCTACATTTTTCCTCTCCATTGGGGGACTAAAGGAGAGCAGATCCTCCCTAAATTTAGCCAGCTCCATGTTTGAGGTCTGACGTAGCCTCCTTATCTAAATGCCAAGTCTCCTGCAGCACTGTAGATCAGTGCTAGTGTTGCAAATCATAAATTTTGCAACATGGGGGAGTGGGGGCTT
>JBAUTA010000882.1:0-1639 GCA_049581985.1 Kovacikia sp. | reverse complement strand
ATAAAGATTAGAAGGTTTATTACAGGTAAGGGTTAAGAGAGGACAAGGGGATGTCGTTTCTGCGGCGACTGGACTTCATCATCAGTTTTCTGTTTTCATCTAGATCGCCAACGCATGTGGGAGCGGGTGTTTCCACCCCAGATTCCCAAGGCAACAAATCTGGATTATGCCTGGTTAGCGCGCATGACCTTGACTGGAGGAAGCATAATCAATGTTGCCTTAAATGCCGCGTTTGCGGCAGCAGAGAGTGAGGAGAAACAGATTACAATGCCGTTAGTGCTGGTGGCCGCCAGGAGTGAATTTTGTAAGCTCGATCGGCCCATTAACGAAGTCGATTTTGCCTGGAAAGTCCCCACTAGCCAACCGATGGCTGTATCTAGTAATGGAGGCTTGAACCAATGAGCCGCGATCGTCTGTGCCCCCCTCAGCCCGCTGATCGGCACCGTCATGTACAGCTTATGGATGCCGTGCCTTGCCCATTCCCATTGGCGACGCAGTCTGGGTGGGAAGCCGATTTCCATGAATCCCATTTCCTTCAGAATTTCAGTCAGGTACCAGTTCAAGCTGCAACGCTGCCGATCGTTCAGCCCAGAAATCATGGTAATGGTTTGGCTCCGTTGCTTCCCGTAATACAGCGGACCAGACGGCCTTTGGTCAAATCCTATGATCAGCTGACTCCCGATGAGCAAGACACGGAACAATGGGGACATGCTGCCGTTTATGAAAATAATCCAATCATTCCAGGGCTACCTGGACAGTTGATCCACAATCCCATTATTAAAAAACGGGTAAAAGATATACAAGCCCGTCGGGAAATTGATCAGAAGAAACATTTGCTGCACGAGAATATGTATGGCGGCGGCAAGATCGGCATGATCATGCAGGGTCTGAATATGCTGGGACGAGGTATGCATTTAATTGCATCCCTGGCAGGACTGGGTGCGTTAGTTTCTGGAATTGTCGGCATTTTTATGCCTGCCGCATTACCTGCTGCTGCTGTTTTTACCTTGATTAGTATGGCAGCCAGCGGAGCACTTGCCCTGATTCAATCGATTTTGGTGGGCCGAAACGTTTATCGTCTTCGCAAGATGCCAGTAGCGGAACGAGCAAAGGTGTACCCGACCCTTTACCGTGACATTGCCAAACTGCTGATGGGACTGCTTGGGGCTGCCACAGCTGCTGCTTTGGGTTTTGGGGCGGGTTCAATTATGCACGGTTTACAGGGGTTGGGGAATATTCATGCAGTTCCCTCCTTGGGAGGAGCTGAATTAGGGCAACACATTACAGAAATGGCGATTGAGAATGTGGGTGAAGGAGCTTTGGCAACCGCGACCGCGTACACGATCGCACACCAAGACTATCGAGAAGTGAAGCTTGGCAAAGCCGGTGCCTTTAACCCTCCTCGTGCACGGGCTCCGTTAAGCCCCGCTGCGATCCCTTCCCGCCCAGTCAATCCCCCATCCAGTCCACCCCCCAGTCCCCGCTCGTCAGTGGATGAATCTGATGACGATCTGATTTCAAGCCTAGAAGACCAGGTACAAAGTGCTAAACAGTTCAATGCTGAGGACAAAATTAACTTAAGCAATGGTGATCAGGCTTTAAAGGAAATGGAAGGGGTGACTGCAAAGACACCCAGCCC
>JBAUTA010000881.1:0-4142 GCA_049581985.1 Kovacikia sp. | reverse complement strand
TTCCCACAGTACAGTTTGATTCCCAATTACTCCAAAAATATGATCAACCAGTGCCACGCTACACCAGTTATCCGCCTGCAACTGAATTAAAGCCAGAGTTTGAAGAGATTGATTTTAGAACTGCGATCGCCATCAGTAATTACAAGAAAACGCCCCTATCGCTCTACTGTCATATTCCCTTTTGCGACAGTGCGTGTTACTTCTGCGGCTGTAATACGGTCATTACGAAGCGAAAGGAAATTGCTGAACCCTATTTGGGCTATCTGGTGCGGCATATTCAACAAATGGCTCAATTGATTGATCGCGATCGCATTGTGCACCAATTACATTGGGGCGGAGGCACTCCCAATTATCTTTCTCTGGCTCAGATCGAGACATTATGGACAGCGCTCCATCAACAGTTTCGCTTTGATCCCAAGGCTGAAATTTCCATTGAAGTCAATCCCAAGGCCCTGGATCAGGCCTATGTTTTTTCGTTAAAGGATCTGGGCTTTAACCGGATCAGCTTTGGGATCCAGGACTTTGATTTAAAGGTGCAGGAAGCAGTCAACCGAGTGCAGCCCGAATCCGTGTTGTTTGATGTTATGCAGTGGAGCCGAGAGGCAGGTTTTGAGAGCGTGAATGTGGACCTGATTTATGGACTCCCCTTCCAAACACTGGATACATTCCGCGATACTATTCGCAAAACAATTCAACTGGATCCCGATCGTATTGCCGTGTTTAACTTTGCCTATGTGCCGTGGCTCAAACCAGTGCAGCGACGGATTCCGCAAGAGGCACTCCCTTCTGCCGATGAGAAGCTGAAGATCTTGCAAATGGCGATCGACGAATTAACCCAGCAGGGATATCAGTATATCGGCATGGATCATTTCGCCAAACCCAATGATGAACTGTCTGTGGCTCAGCGGGAAGGCCAGCTTCACCGCAATTTTCAGGGCTATACCACCAAACCAGAATCCGATTTAATTGGCTTTGGGGTGACCTCTATTAGTATGCTGAACGACGTCTATGTGCAAAATCACAAACGCCTGAAGGATTTTTATCAAGCGATCGATGCGGGGGAAATTCCGATCGAACGGGGTGTCACGCTGGATCAAGATGACATCATTCGGCGCACGGTAATTATGGAATTAATGTGTCAATTTCAACTCTCACCGGATGACATTGAGGAAAAATATCACCTTGGCTTTGATCTAGATTTTGAGTCGTATTTTGCCCAAGCAAGGTTTCAACTCCACCGATTAGAAACAGATGGTCTCATCAGCCACTCCCCTAATCACATTGAAGTGACACCCGCCGGACGGTTGTTAATCCGCAATATTGCCTCGGCGTTTGATGCCTATTTCCAACAGAACCCAACCTCCAGTTTCTCAAGAGCGGTTTGAGCAGGAGAGGGGGAATCTACTCCCCCTCTCCTTCCCCCTATAGCAATCCTGAATCAGTTGTGAATTTGGGAGGCTTTATGAGCAAGGATCTCAGTCAAATCCTTGCTCACAATCCCAATAGGATCGCTATATTTCCCCATTTATATCTTGTCTGGTTAGAGGCTATATCCATGACCGTTAATCAATTGTTAACAGAACCCAAACGTAAAGTTCCGCTCGATCGGGGCGCGGTGATCTTCTTCAGCATTGTCCATTTGCTGGCACTACTGGCACCCTGGTTTTTCTCCTGGTCTGCGTTGGGTGTCACCTTATTTCTGCACTGGCTATTTGGCAGCATTGGGATTTGTTTGGGCTATCACCGTCTCTTAAGCCATCGCAGCTTTCAGGTGCCCAAATGGTTAGAGTATGCGATCGCCCTGATTGGTGCTGCGGCTCTACAGGGAGGCCCCATTTTCTGGGTTGCAGGACATCGACTGCATCACGCCTATACCGAAGATGTCGATCAAGATCCCTATTCTGCCCGCCGGGGTTTCTGGTGGAGCCACATGCTCTGGCTTTTTTACCCCCATGCCGAATTCTTTGATTATGAGCAGTACCATCGGTTTGCCCCCGACCTGGCACGCGATCCCTTTTATCGCTGGTTGAATCGCAACTTTTTGCTGCTGCAAATCCCCATAGGGCTGTTGTTGTATATCCTGGGAGGCTGGTCATTTGTAATCTGGGGCATGGTTGTCCGAGCCGTTTTGCTCTGGCACAGCACCTGGTTTATCAATTCTGTCACCCATTTGTGGGGTTACCGCACCTTTGATACCAATGATCAATCCCGCAATCTCTGGTGGGCAGCCGTTCTCACCTATGGCGAGGGTTGGCACAATAACCATCATGCCTATCCTCACGTTGCCAAAGCGGGTTGGCGCTGGTGGGAGTACGATCCAACCTGGTGGGCAATTTGGTTGTTAAAGCGATTGGGACTGGCCCGTAAAGTGGTGATGCCCCCGACTTCAAATACCACTCCTTAAATCCTCATGAGTGGAATGAAGGCATAACGGTTGGCATTGTTCAAAGGGTCCTCAAACCGGGCGGCACATTTGTCTGCAAAAAACACGTTGCCGCGACCAAGGCACCTGTACTCGCACCCTGAACGAGGGGATTACTCCAGTCTGGAAAATGGTCTTTGATCACTGTCACCCGAACCGGGAAACCTGGGTGTATCTGGAAGCAACGGGCTTTGAGTCTATTGATTATCAATCCTTTCGGCTGTCTATTTCCATTATTGGCCCTCATATTGCTGGAAAATTGCAACCCGCTAAAAACAGATACAAACTCTGCCGGAAGCGACCCCCAATCTAGAATCAGGGGTCGATCACTTTCTGACATCGATTCCGTCAGGCTATTACACGATCGCCACTGTCGAAGGATTGAAAAGTCTGTTAGGGAACCCTCCAACCCTGCTGGCGGATGTACGAGAACCTGTCCTAAGCAATTGGGCTATGGCGATAGGACTTGCCCACCGAACAGTCCCAACAGGCAAGGCACTATTTTGGAGGGCCATTGGCTACGTTTCCTCAAATTCAGTGATCGGGGCATGGTGAACCACATTTAAGGATTCCAGGGTCACCAATCCCTTGGTCACAATGTCCTTGACCGTCGGCAGAAATTGGGCGATCGCCTCCTGAGAATCCATGATGATCACCAGGATCGGTAATTCTGAGGAAAGCTCTAGAATCCTGGCGGTATGGATTTTCCCTGAATCCCGCAAACCAAAGCCCTCAATGCCTCGAATCACAGTCGCCCCGGCAATTCCATGCTTTTTGGCTGCCTCTACCAAAGCCAGATAGACGGGTTTGCCCTGCCATTGGTCAGACTCCCCTACATAAGCGATCAGTCGTTGCCAAGTTGTCATGATGACCTCCTTCAAACTGCCCCATACAAGGCTTAATCAAAGGCATTGCTGCGTGAATGCCCTAATCCCAAAATTTCAGGTTTCTGACTGGCTCATGGCAACCGCCGTGCTAAGTAGGTTCCCAGCTCCAGACAGAGCACTCCTAAACTAGCGCTACCACTCCAATAGAGTAAGGTGATCTGCCAAGATCCGGTCATCAGGAGTTTTTCAGTATCCAGTTGATAGGAAGAAAAGGTCGTGTATGAGCCGAGAAACCCCACCGCAATCACAAGCCGCAGATCAGGTGAGATGATGGTTCGTTCTACTGCCAGGGTTACAAAAAAGCCCATGATCAAGGCTCCCGACAGATTAATCACAAAGGTGCCAAAGGGAAAAGTGGTTCCCAGCCATTGGCTACAGCCCAGCGTCAGATAGTAACGGCTTAAGGCTCCTGCGATCGCCCCTAAACTAATCGCTAAGGGCAGCCTTACCAGAGAACGACACGATTGTAGAAAAGAGCGGAGTGCCAGCCCTCCCTGGCTAAACCAGTTCAAAATCCGTCGTCGTTCACGCACCTTCTGCTACCTCACCGTTCTAGTGTTGCCAATCATAAATTTTGCAACATGGGGGAGGGTTCTCCCCCCTCCCCCCTCCAAAACTTTCGTTTTGGTCTACTAGCCAAGGGAATCCCAACTTCCAGACCGATCGCACCTGACAAACCATACCTGTTCAAACAACCTTTAAGCCATCGGCAATTTTTTTATTTGAGAACGAGGTACTTTGAGTCTGGCTTTCAGGCGGTAGCGCGTCATCTGATACACCGCATGATACTCGGCTACGACGCCTAAGGTTGTTTCTAACCACCCCTGCACCTC
>JBAUTA010000880.1:0-6180 GCA_049581985.1 Kovacikia sp. | reverse complement strand
TTAAAGGGGGAGTGGGGGCGTTACCCCCAGCCAGCTTTCGACCTGAGCGCTCAAGCCGAAGGGGGTTTCACCCGCACCCCGTCCTAGCCAATATGGCTACAGCTATATCTCTGACCTTCTTGCTTTTTTCTAAATCCTGCGGATAATGACTTAGGTTCTTTGTCTAAGGTGTCCGTAATCATTCCATGAGACATGTGCAGTTTGCCATTCAACATCGCCTGGTTGCCATAATTCTGGCGGCAGGTTTACTCAGTCTGGAAATCAAAGCGCTGCCAGCTCAGGCGCAATCGTCCTCGTTTTGCCAGCAATCGCCGGCCGAGATCGCCCAGAAGGACAAATTCCGTCAGGCAGCGCTCAAAGGCGATCGCAAAGCCGAGAAGCGTTACAAAGCCCTGATCGCCCAACATGCTGAAGGATTGCGAAAGTGTCGCCGCCAGACCTGGATTCAGACTCAGGCAATTTGGATTCGGCTCTACCCGTGCGACACCCGTGCAGGGGCCTTAGATGCGGTTTTGGACCAAATCGTGAATCGGGGCTACAACCAAATTAATGTGGAAGCTTTCTACAACGGTCGAGTGCTGTTGCCAGCGGCTGACAACCCGACTCCCTGGCTTCCAGTTGTATCCGGTCAGGGATTGGACAAGGTTGATCTGCTCACCCAAATCATTCGTAAAGGGCACGAACGGGGATTAAAAGTCTATGCCTGGTTGTTTGGCCTGAATTTTGGGGCCAGCTATGTGCGCCGCCCGGATAAGCAACAGACGATCGCCCGCAATGGTCTAGGGCAAACCAGTTTAACGGCAAGCCTGATTGCTGGGCTGAGTACCGATCTGGGTTTAAGCAATCCCGATGAAGCCTTCATTGATCCCTACAGTTCTCAGGCGCGACGGGATTACGTTCAACTGGTAACGGAGATTGCCCGTCACAAACCAGATGGAATTTTGATTGATTATATCCGCTATCCCAGAGGCAATGGAAGTGCGTCCGTTGCCAGTAAGGTGCAGGATCTCTGGGTCTACGGGGAATCTTCCTGGAAAACCCTGCTGCAACGGGCCACAAACTATAAAGGGATGGAGCTAATTCAGCGTTACCTGCTCCGTGGTTACATCACGGCGGATGATTTGAAAGAGGTCAACCAGCTTTATCCCAACGAGAAAGCCCCTCCGCTATGGCAAGGGCTGGATTCCGATCGGCTAAAAGCCTCTGTTCCCCTAGGGAAGCGAGTCACGCTATTACAAACGCAGCTCTGGCAACTGGCCGTAGGACACGCAGCTCAAGGGGTGTTGGACTTCCTCGCAGAAGCGGCAGCCCCCGCAGAAAAAGCAGGGATTCCCGTCGGAGCCGTCTTTTTCCCCGATGGCAACTCAACCGTTGGCCTGGGTGGATATGATTCTCGCCTGCAACCATGGGATCGCTTTCCTGGCAATATTGAGTGGCTACCCATGGCCTATGCAAACTGCGGTACCACGGATTGCATTATGACCCAGATCCAACGGGTGCTGAGTATGGCCCCTGCCACAGTGCAGGTCAAGCCTGTGCTGGCGGGAGTCTGGCAACAGTCGGTCAGCAACCGCCCCCCCCTGGAACAGCAGATGCAAGCGCTCTATCGCATGGCCCCCAAGATCCGATCGCTCAGCCACTTTGCCTACTCCTGGCAGGAACCGGGATCGGATCGCGATCGCAAATTCTGCCAACCGTGAGGGAGGGAGAGGGAAAGCAAGGGAGAGAGGGAGCAAGGGAGGGGGTGAAAGGGAGGAACTTTCTACGTTCCGCCTGCTCCCTCAATTTGCTGCTCAAGTAATCACAAAGTTCACCAATTTGCCTGGCACGACGATTACTTTCTTAATTTCCTTCCCTTCTACATATCGCTTTCCGATGTCTGACTCACGGGCATAGCGCTCCAGATCCTCCTTGCTCGTCTGCGCTGGCACCTGAATCGCTCCCCGTGTTTTGCCCATCACCTGAATTACCAGCGTAATTTCATCGGCAACCAGGGCAGAGGGGTCTACCTTTAACCAGGGCTGCTGGTGAACCGAATCGGGGTATCCCAATTCATGCCACAGTTGTTCAGCAATATGGGGCGCAAATGGAGCCAGCAAAATCAGCAAGGCCTGAATTCCTTCGGTATAAACCGGAGAATCCTTGCAGGTGGCATCGGTTAGGGCATTGCTTAGCTTCATCAACTCCGAAACCGCCGTATTAAACTGGTACTCACCTTCCAGATCTTCGGTGACAGCAGCGATCGCCGTGTGAATCGATCGCCGTAGCGTCTTCTCATCCTTACTCAGAACTGCGGCCTCTGGACTAAGCGGGGTTCCCTGCTGCTTGGTACCTGCTGCCTGTGTGCCAAACTCTTCCACCAACCGCCAAACCCGATTTAGGAAGCGAAACTGGCCTTCGACGTCCGCCTCATCCCATTCCAAATCCTTTTCAGGAGGAGCTTTGAATAGGATGAACATGCGAGCGGTGTCTGCCCCGTATTTGGCAATCACATCTCCCGGTGCAACCCCGTTGTATTTGGACTTGGACATTTTCTCGTAGACCACTTTCAGACTTTCCCCGGTTTCCGGGTCCTGGGGATTGGCGGGATCGGCGATTTGGGCTTGGACAAAGTACTTGTCCGTGCGGGGATTTTTGTAGGTCAAGCCCTGCACCATCCCCTGGGTGAGCAGGCGTTGAAAGGGTTCATCAAAGTTGAGCAGGCCCCTATCCCGCAATACTTTTGTAAAAAAGCGGGAGTACAGCAGGTGCAAAATGGCGTGTTCGATGCCGCCGACATACTGATCGACGGGCATCCAGCCATTTGTTTTGTCTGGATCAAATACCTGCTGTTGATTTTGAGCGTCGGGATAGCGCAAAAAATACCAGGATGAGTCAATGAACGTGTCCATCGTATCGGTTTCCCGTTTGGCGGGAGTACCACAGGTAGGACAGGGCACATTGATCCACGCTTCCAACCTGGCCAGGGGGGAGGGGCCTCTACCGGAGAATTCCACCTCTTCGGGTAACTGCACGGGCAAATCCTGATCGGGAACGGGAACGGCTCCACATTGGGGACAGTGAACGATCGGAATAGGCGCACCCCAGTAACGCTGCCGCGAGATCAACCAGTCGCGCAGGCGGTAATTAGCAATTCCTTTGCCCTTTCCATGCTTCTCTAACCACTGAATCGCCGCCTCAACACTCTGCCCTTTGTCTTTGCCAGCGGCAATCCCATCCAGGGGGCCCGAGTTAATCATCACGCCTTCACCGGCATGGGCTGCGGTCATCGTCGCTGCTGTGAAGGCCTGCTCCGATGGTTGAACCACAACTTTCACGGGCAGATCAAACTTTTTGGCGAACTCAAAATCCCGTTGGTCATGGGCTGGCACCGCCATAATTGCGCCCGTTCCATAATCCATCAGGACGTAATCGGCAATCCAGATGGGAACTTTGGCCTCATTGACAGGGTTGATGGCATAGCTACCCGTCCAGACCCCCGTTTTCTCCTGTCCTTCGGCAGTCCGATCGATCTCGCTTTTGGCTGCTGCTGCTGTCTGATAGGTGGTTATGGCTGCTTTCTGCCCTGAGGTCGTCAACTTCTCGACGAGGGGATGTTCGGGGGAAAGCACCATAAAAGTCGCACCCCAGAGTGTATCCGGACGGGTGGTGAAGACTGTTAATGCATCCCCCAATTCTGTTTTGAAGATGACTTGAGCCCCTGTGGATTTGCCAATCCAGTTTGCCTGCATCAACCGGACCTTTTCGGGCCAGCCAGTCAGCTTGTCCAGGTCAGTCAATAATTGCTCGGCATAGTCAGTAATTTTCAAGAACCACTGGCGCAGAAGTTTGCGTTCGACCTTCGCGCCCGATCGCCACGACTTGCCCTCGCTATCGACTTGCTCATTTGCCAATACGGTCTGGTCGATCGGATCCCAGTTGACGGTGGCTTCCTTCTGGTACGCCAAACCAGCCTGAAAGAACTGCAAGAAAATCCACTGCGTCCATTTGTAGTAGTCCGGTGAACAGGTGGTGACTTCCCGTTCCCAGTCGAAGGAAATGCCCAACTGGTCAAGCTGCTGGCGCATTTGGGCAATATTCTGATAGGTCCACTTAGCGGGCGGAATCCCCCGTTCGATCGCCGCGTTCTCGGCGGGCAACCCAAAGGCATCCCATCCCATCGGGTTCAACACCCGGTAGCCCTGCATGCGCCGCACCCGCGCAATCACATCGACAATAGTGTAGACCCGGACATGCCCCATGTGCAGATTGCCCGATGGATAGGGAAACATCGACAGCGCGTAGAACTTGGGCCTATTGCTGTCCTCTGAAAACGGGTACAGATTTTGCTCTGCCCAGGTCTTTTGCCATTTTTCCTCAATCTCAGCGGGGATATAACGGGATTCCACGGAATCAACTCCTGCAAGCGGTTTGCATTCATTCATTCTAGAGGGTTGCTAGTCATCGATCGACGATTTAGCTGAAAGCCTTCAGTTTGAAAGGGGATCGGTATACTACGTATGTTATGTATACTACATATACGGCATCTGGTTCCGCTATTCCGGATGGATGGTCGGCGATCGTCCATCCCTTTCATCCAGGCTAATTCGTCAAAGCTAAATTGGGCACAGCCACCGCTTAAGAAAACGCCATTACACTTTTGTTGGAGGCGTGCTAGAAAGGCAGGATGACCGCAGGGTAGGAGGGTGAACATGCCCCCTCATCCCACCCCCTCACGATCGCCTGATGATGCTCCATCCTTTCCTCAATAGGACAACTTTGTTATGAAGCGTGCCCGCTTGATTATGAATCCGGTTTCCGGGGTCGATGAACCCAATCCGATGAAGTTGCCAGAGATCATCGCCGCCCTGGATGCAGAAAATATTCGAGCCGAACTGGCCTTCACAAAGCCGGATGAATCTCCGATGCTAATTGCTCAAGCGGCGGCAAGGGAAGGGTACGATATGGTCATTGTTGGCGGCGGCGATGGGACAGTCAGCGAAGTCGCAAAAGGGCTGATTCAGGCTCCGATTCCCCTGGGAATTGTGCCCTTTGGCACCTACAACAACATTGCCCGCAGTTTGCGTCTGCCGATGGAATTGTCCGAGGCTTGTCAAGTGCTGGCTAAGGGGCAGATTAAGAGCATTGATGTCGGAATCGCGAACAATGAGCACTACTTTTTTGAGGCAGCAGGAGTGGGCTTAGATGCGGTTCTTTTTCCCCTGGGTGAGGAAATCAAAGGTGGACGATGGGGGAGGATGCTGCAAGCGTTTCAGTTGGCAATGGGGTATCAACCTCGGCCCATCAGGATTCAGCTAGACCGTCCGATCTTCGAGGCGCGCACCCGTCCCCTGCCCCGTAGACGATTTCTGCTACGCAAATTAGCTGCCCGCAAGGCATTTCAGCTCCAAGCTCTGTTGGTTGTGATTGCCAATGGACCCTACTATGGCTCCGGATTTATGGTTGCTCCGGATGCGGTTCTAGATGATGGGCTGCTGACGGTTACCATTTACCGGGGATTTAGTAAATGGGAGTTGTTGCGCCACTTCTGGTCCATTAGTCAGGGGCAGTACCATTACAATCCCAAGATTGAAACCTATCAGGTTGCCACGATCGACATCACCTCAAAATTCCAGTTACCTGTCCATATTGATGGGCATCCGATCGGTGAAGTTCCTGTCACGTTCAAAACTGCCAAACAATCATTGAAAGTGATTGTTCCCGCGATCGATACTTCCGCCTATCACTCCCAGGATGATCCGCATTCCCCCGTTGCGCTTCCAGCTAAATCGTAAACTGGGGATGGGCAACGGACGATCGGCGAAGCTGCTGGCCAGGCTGTCTTGTCCCTGCTGCTGCCTACTGTCTGCCCCCTACTCTTTGCCCTCTGCTTTGTGGTCGCCGACTACCAGTAAAACAGACTTAATTGATCGCTGGATCCGATCGCCCGCCTCATTTACTTTTCCGTAAACCGTCTTGCCCTGGTAATAGAGCGAGGATGAACTTCCCCCATCCAGGTTGATCGCCTGTTCCACTCCCAAGGTTTTCATGAAATTTGCCAGTTCCTCTAGGGACATCCCCGAACTGGTTGGTGCTTCTGTCCTTTGAGCCACCATGACCCAAACCAGATTGCCGTCAGAAGTCATTCCGACAGCACTTCTGGCATTCGCTTGACGACTGCCGAGGGAATCCCGAATCACC
>JBAUTA010000879.1:0-4899 GCA_049581985.1 Kovacikia sp. | reverse complement strand
ATTCAAGAGATGCTGTTCAAACGATATGGCATCAAGTTTCCCCATGCGGAAATGTGCTCGATTCTGCGCTATCTACCCGGACAAAACTACCGCCGCCATGTGGATAACCTGCTGCTAGAAAGCCGGTATGTCGAAATTGCGAACGGTATCCCGACGCGGGACATCAGTATCGTTGGTTACTTGAACGATGATTTTGAGGGAGGTGAGACTTTTTTTGATCGCCAGAACATCAAGGTCAAACCTCAAAGAGGTAGCGTTGTTGTCTTTCCTTCCTGCTACACCCATCCGCATCAAGCGCTACCCGTAATCCGGGGCCGGAAGTATTCGTTTACCAGTTGGCTCTTCCATTAAATAGGGCGATTACAATACCTCAGATCTTGCACCATTCTTACAACCACCTCGCAGTCCCGCCCTGGAATGAATTCCGGGCTAATCGCAAAAGTCCTCTAAACAGGACTATAAAGAGCTGCTTGACTGACAAAAGCTCTGAAAACCTTATTGCTTCGTTCCTCATTGCCCAGAAATCAATTTCTGGGCTAACAGCAGAAGTCCATTCAAATGGACTGAAACCCCTAGCCAGTCCTCTTGAGAGGACTTTAGTTATAAGCCAGGAAATTCATTTCCTGGCGTACTGTGGAGCAATCCGAAGATTTGTCAGTCAGCCAGCTAAAAGAAAGTTTGAGCCCATTTTAATAGACTTGGGCTATGAGCCAGGAACTTAAGTTCTTGGCGGGTGTAGCAACAGGTGCAAGATGTCAGATACCTTCAATAAATAGCTGGGCGTCCTTAAACTCAAGATGCCAAAAGGGTGGACGGGGTGCAACCTTCTGCCTGGGGGCGCAGCCTCCTAACCCCCTCTAATCATTAAATTAGGCCGACTGGCTTAGGGGATGAAAATCGATCGATTTTCTTGCTACCGCTCTCCCTTACGGAAGGGCACCATCAATGCCTTCGGGTAGCCTGCTCGACGGGACATGAGAGTGAGTGCCAGAATGCTGAAGATGTAGGGCAGCATGAGAAATACCTGATAGGGAATAAATGCGCCAATCTGCTGCTGCAAGCGCAACTGGAGGGCGTCAAATCCAGCGAAGAGAATGGCACAAAGTAGGGCTTTGAAGGGTTGCCAGGAAGCAAAGACGACTAGCGCGATGCAAATCCAGCCGCGACCGTTAATCAGGTTGACAAAAAAGGAATCGAAGGAAGAGAGGGTCAGGAAGGAACCTGCGATCGCCATCAGCCCACTCCCAGCAACCACGGCCGCCATTCGCACCCCATTCACACTGATGCCCTGAGCCTCTACTGCGTAAGGATTTTCGCCCGCCATCCGAACTGCGAGACCCAGTGGCGTTTGGTAAAGCATGTATGCCATCACCCCAACTGCTATCAAAGCCAGGTAGGTGAGGGGGGTTTGCATGAAAACTGCCTGACCAATCCAGGGCACCTGGGAGAGTAGCGGTATCGGATAGGGTTGGAATGGATTAATTTTGGGAGGGGTCGTGGCCTGCGGCAGTAAAACCCGATAAAAGAAATATGCCAGATTGGCGGCCATTAGTGTCACGCCAATCCCCGTGACGTGCTGAGACAGACCCAGGTAAACCGTGAAAAAGCCATGTAAACAACCAAAAATTATCCCGACTGCGGCTGCTAGCAGGACGCCTGTCCACAGATCTGCTCCCTGGTAAACGGCGACCCAACTGACTAGCGCCCCGATCGTCATAATTCCTTCAATCCCCAGGTTAAGCACGCCTGCCCGTTCACAAAGCAATTCGCCCAGAGTGCCAAAAATCAAAGGGCTAGCAATGCGAATAGTCGCAGTCCAAAACTCAACACCAAACAGCAGCGTAAGAATATCCATTCAGTCTTTGGTGGTGCTAGAGAGGGTGGGGAGATGGGAGGGTGGGGAGATGGGAGGGTAGCAGGAGTAGCAGGGAGGAAAGGCCTCTTATGTCTTCTTCCCCCCCTCCCCCGATAATTTTCCATCTTTCCCCAAAATAGGATTCCCCAGCCTTTAACTTCTGCCCAGTTCCCCAACCACCATACGGGCAGTCGGACGCGCTAGGGACTTGCGGTGGTCAGGGTAGTCCTTTGGGTGAGGTGCGCTTGAGGTGAGCAGTTCTAGATTAAACCGATAACCAACATTGCGAACAGTTTGGATCAGGCTGGGTTGGCGGGGATCGATTTCAATCTTTTTCCGCAATGATAATACGTGGGTATCGACTGTGCGGGGATTGTCGATCGCATCGGGCCATGCCCGCCGCAGCAGTTCTGAGCGGCTTAGAGGCATTCCCCCCGCTTGAGCCAGCACATAGAGCAAGCTAAATTCCTGGGGGGTTAAATCAACCAAATCGCCTTTAAACCGGACTCGCCGATGCACCAGATCGATTTTGAGATCCCCATAATCCAAAGATGCAGGCGGAGCCGATGATTTGCTACGTCGGGTCAGGGCTTCAACCCGGGCAAGAAACTCTTGCATCCCAAATGGTTTGGTGAGATAGTCATCTGCGCCTGCCCGCAACCCCTCCACAATGTCTGATTCAGCACTGCGGGCAGACAACATCAAAATCATCGACTGTTGCTGCTGCTGTAACCATCGGCAAAACTCCAGTCCATCGCCATCGGGCAATTCAGAGTCCAAGATAATCAGGGTTGGTTGACGATGCAGATACACATCCCGCGCCTGATGCAGATCTGCCGACTGATGAACGACATATCCCGTCTGCTGCAAGTGCCAGCCTAGCAGCGATCGCAGGTGAGGGTTGCCCTCAACAATTTGGATACAAAAAGCTCCCACGGAGGTATGCATTCCTTAAAGTTTGTGAATACAAAGTAACAGAGCCTTTAATCTGGGTTTGTAATCACTGCTACCCCAATGATTCAGGGTTTCTCAGTAACGGCCTAAATCGAATAAATTTTTCTGGTAGAGGAGAAGATCGGAGAACTATGGGAAACCTGAGGCTAGGGAAATCGCGCCGAACTATCCTGGCAATCGTGGGACCGTTATTCCCATGGGCTGATCTAAATCCATAACAATCTTGAGATAGAGGGAGAACTTTATACACCAAAGTTAAAATAAGTATGGATACGAGTTTTGTTAAGATAGAAACCTGGGGTTATTTGCCACTTGTTTAAACCTAAACCCGGGCCTAAAACCCAAGTTCAGGGATACCTGCTCCGAGGTTTTGTCTTCAGACTCAGTTGTTACGGCTGTTTTAACATCTATAACACTCACCATGTTGCAGGATACACTCACAATTCGATACTACCAGCGGCTAAGTGATGCCCTGGTGGACCTTTGGAACCGGGGCTACCGCTTCGATGATTTGCGCCTGTATGTGGATGGCTATCTGGCAGCGCTCAAACATTCCAACGGTCTAGAAGCTTATTTGATTCATCGTCTGGAAGAAGAAATTACCCGTTATATGTACGACCCCTCTAACTTTGAGAAAGCAGAACCCGAACGAGATTACTATTAACGATTACTATTGCCTGAGTAGGTGGGGCTGATTAAATATATCCCTTTTCCAGGGTGTGAGGCATAGTGAGGGTGCTTTGCGACCCCCTATGTCTCACATTGTTGTACGTCACCAAAGTTCAAGCTGCTATATAAGATCTGTAGCATGTGATCTGTCGGATTTGCGGAGGTTGCAGAGTGGTTTGAGTCCGAACCCAATTTCTGCCTGGGCTATACACTTGCCCATCCATCTTACGCTTAGATCAGCCCACTTACTTAAATGTTAAGTAAATATCAATTAAATGTTGGCTAAAGTAATAGGATGGGAAATCCGAATACTTAGTCGCAATACTCAGTCGCAGGGAAGTGGCACTTGCCTGAGCGCTTCCTGAACCACTTCCGTGCCCGCCCCGAAATGGCAGGAGTGTTCAGTTAACATCCGTTTCCAGATCCGGCTACCAGGCTTTCCAGCAAATAGTTGCAGCATGTGGCGGGTTATTTTGTTCAATTTGAGACCTTTTGCTACCCAAAAATCAATGTACGGCAGCATGGCTTCAGCTACCTGATGACGGGTGAAGGGAAGCTTTTGTGCGCCAAAAAAATCCGCATCGACTGGGGCAAAGAGATAGGGATTGTCGTAAGCGGCACGACCAATCATGACAGCATCCACCGATCGCAATTGCTGCCTTACCTGGGTCAGGTTGGTGAATCCCCCATTGATTTCAATCCATAAATGGGGAAACTCCTGCTTCAATCGCTGCACATCTTCGTAGCGTAGGGGTGGAATTTCCCGATTTTCCTTAGGGCTAAGTCCCTGGAGCCAGGCTTTGCGGGCATGAACTGTAAAGCTTTGACAGCCTGCGCTGGAGACAGTTTTAACAAAATCGCTCAGGTCTTCGTAGCGATCGTGCTCATCTACCCCAATTCGATGCTTGACCGTCACGGGTAGGCTCGTGACCTTGAGCATAGCTTCCACACAGTTCGCCACCCGCCCTGGCTGTAGCATCAGGCAAGCGCCGAAGTTGCCATTCTGAACCCGATCGCTGGGACATCCCACATTCAGATTGATCTCGTCATAACCTCTATCTTCAGCGATGCGGGCACACTCCGCCAGATCCTGGGGATTGTCACCGCCAACCTGGAGTGCCAGCGGTTTTTCTTCGGGAGAAAAACCTAGCAGGTGTTCTTGATCGCCATGCAAAATTGCTGCACTGGTCACCATCTCGGTGTAAAGCAAGGTCTGCCGCGTGATTTGCCGCATCAAGTAACGGAAATGGCGATCGGTGCGGTCCATCATGGGCGCAACACTGAGCGGGCACTTGGGTTTCGCTTGACGGACAGTTTCCATCGGCATGACGCTGCACCAGGCTAGTAGGGATGGGCGGAAATACGCCTACCGTTTGTAGAGCAGGCTTCTAGCCTGCGCGGGCAAGATGCCCGCTCTACGG
>JBAUTA010000878.1:0-9046 GCA_049581985.1 Kovacikia sp. | reverse complement strand
GTCCAGACCGATCGCGATTGGCTGCTGACGTTTGATTGTTTCTAGCAGCTTAGCCAGCGTTCCATCAGGGATGGGCCACTGCCAGGTCTTAACATCCGCCTCGTTAAACTCAACAATGACAATTCGGGAGTCGATCGGCTCGCGTGGACGCATCAGAAAAAATTGATCCAGAAGCGGAAATTCCAATGGTTGCAGCAGTCCCAGAGAACGAATCCCAATCACAACCACCGTCACACTAGGAACCGCAACCAGTACTCCTCGCCATTGCCATATCTTCTGTCTTAGCTTTTCCCACATCATAAATTAAGTTATAGCTGTCGCCAGTTTGATTAGGCCAGAGGACTCAGGGGAGAGTGGGAGCGTTGCCCCTAGCCAGGGGGGTTCCACCCCTGCACCCTGTCCTAACCAGGATGGCTACGGCTATAGCTGGGTTAAGTAGCTGGGTGCAATTAAACAACAAAGCACCAGCGTCGTGAAGCATCCCGAATCATCTCAAACCTGGAGATTCTTCGCTTCACTACGTTCGGTTCGGAATGACCCTGGATCATTGATTACCTGGCCCCCTCTTGATGAAGTACAGCAAAGAAGGCAGTAACTCCTGGGTGGGCACCCTATCCCTCACCCAGGTACCTCATCCAGGTGAGAACTGCTAAACAAAATAAGGGTTGAAGCTTAATACTGAACAGCTTCAACCCTTGCAAAAATAATTTTCGAAGCACTCAATCAGCGCTTGACTAATATTCCGGCACCGACGAATCAACTTCCTGGCTCCAGGCAGCGATCCCCCCTTTGACGTTGATACCTTCAATACCTGCCTTCTCTTTCAGAATTCCCAAAGCTCTAGCCGATCGCCCACCCATTTTGCAATGAGCAATCAGCTTATGACCATTAAGGAGTTCCTTCACCTGGGCCACCCCATTACCATTTTCAATATCTGGTAGAGGCACCAGAACCGCCCCTGGAATACGGGCAATCTCGTACTCATTCGGGTTACGAACATCCAGTAGGACGTAGTCATCCGCATTGCTATCGAGCAATTGTTTCAAGTCTTGAACCGTCATTTCCTGCATGGTTGCCCGCTCCTTTTCTTCAGCTGCTTTGGCTTGAGGAATGCCACAGAACTCTTCGTAATCAATCAACTGATTAATCACCGGACGCACGGGATTGGGGCGCAGCTTTAGCTCCCGGAACTTCATATCCAATGCATTAAACAGCAACAGACGACCACTCAGGGTTGTGCCTTTGCCTAAAATAATTTTGATCGTTTCGGTTGCTTGAATCACCCCAATAATACCTGGCAGGATACCCAACACACCACCCTCAGCACAGGAGGGGACCAGTCCGGGTGGGGGGGGTTCGGGATACAGGTCACGATAGTTGGGACCGTCTTCGTAGTTAAATACCGTCGCCTGACCTTCAAATCGAAAGATTGAGCCGTAAACGTTGGGCTTACCTAGAATGACGCAGGCATCGTTGACCAAATAACGGGTCGGGAAGTTGTCGGTTCCATCCACGACGATGTCGTAGTCTTTAACAATTTCCAGCGCATTCTCGGAGCTAAAGCGGGTCTCGTGCAGGTCTACCTGACAATGGGGATTGATTTCCAAAATCCGGCTCTTGGCAGATTGGATTTTAGGCTTACCAACCCAGGAAGTACCGTGGATGACCTGACGTTGGAGATTGGAGCTATCAACCACATCGAAATCGACAATTCCGATGCGTCCAATGCCTGCGGCTGCCAGGTACAGCAGGAGGGGAGCCCCCAACCCTCCCGTACCGATACAAAGAACGCTGGCAGCTTTAAGCCGCTTCTGCCCTTCCAACCCCACCTCTGGCAAAATCAGGTGGCGTGAGTAGCGTTCGTAGTCGTCTTTTGTGAGCTGAATATCGTCAAGATTGGGATTTAGCATGGCGTAATGCGTCAGGATGAAGAGTAGAAAATGTTGGTGTAGAGCCAATTTCCAACGGTAGAAAGCTATTTGATGAGTGATTTAGCAGGAGTAGGTAGCGACTTGCGTCGCATTCGGGGAAACTTCCGGGTTTGGATTTCCTCAGCCTGAAATTGATGATAGTCGTCAAGCATCCAGCTTTGGGCATCAACCACTTTGCCTTGCTGAACGGAAACGATCAGGTAGGAATATTGGGACCAGGCGAGACGCCGATCGCACTCTGACGGCATGGCTGGATGATCCGTATGGGAATGGTAAATCCCAATTATCTCTAAACCACGACGACGGGCTTCACGCATCCCTATTAGCATCTCTTGAGGGGCAATCCAATAGCGCTGGGTTTTAGTAAGAGGTCGCTGCTCATCTGCCAGGTCTTCAGCAATTTGGGGACTCCAATCATTCCTGGTTGATCGAACCTCCACCACAACTTTCTCTGCTGCCTCCAACCGTCCCAACAACAAACCGCAGCACTCTTCCGGATAAGTGCGTTCGGCGTGGGCTTTAATTATTTGAAGCTGATCGCTAGTAAGAGTAAGGGTCACGTTGGAGCAGAAAAGCAGAATCCAAGTCTTCCATTTTAGGGCAGGATCAGGTCCAATATTCGAAACCTTTCAGCTTGTCCAGAATTTTCTAAGGATCGAGGCCCGTCTGCGAGTCCGCGATCGCCCACTGATAGGCCAGAACAAAGCCCCTTAAAAAGCCTTTCTCTTTCCCCATCTCGTTGCCTATCAACCCTTATCCTCCATGGGCATGCTTTTGCTGGATATAGGCTTCAATATCTGCGGCTGCCTGCTCAAAAGCATTCAAATCAAACTGAAAGGATTCAGATGTTCCTTTATCAGCGGGTGGGGGAGTGGGAGGTGAGATTGGCTGATTAATTGGCTGATTATCAGTAGTCTGAAGCCTCTCCTGTAGCTGGTCGAGCGACTCAAAAAACTTCCTGGCTGCGGCACGGCGCAGCTCTCGCTGATGCTGGTCTATCATAACGCTCGACTCCAAAATCGAAGGACTAAGAAACCAGACGATTTTCTAGTAATCGTGGCACATCTGGTTGAAGCTGGTAGCCTGACTCAGACACTAACTGAACTGGATAGCATTTGGCTGGGGTGGTCGCACCCCTTCATAGAATCCTTGAACTAAGGGTTCCCAATTTTGCCTACTTGTCTCTCATTTATTTAGACGTGTTGTCCAATTACCCCTCTCCACACGAGAATAGGGAAGAATTATTTCAGTTTTGTTTGGGTTGAGCTTTGTCGATCTCAACAAGACTGGAAAAGTGATATTGACCCGGAATTCAGCGGGAGAGAGCTGTGAGCGACTCATTTGATTACGATTTAGTCATTATTGGCGCAGGCGTTGGTGGACATGGGGCCGCACTGCATGCGGTTAGCTGTGGATTGAAGACTGCCATTATTGAAGCAGCGGAAATGGGTGGAACCTGTGTCAATCGCGGTTGTATTCCCTCTAAAGCACTGCTGGCAGCATCGGGACGGGTGCGGGAGTTGCAGGATGCCAACCATCTGAAATCCTTAGGAATTGAGGTGGGAGGGCTAACGTTTGACCGACAGGCGATCGCGGACCATGCCAACACCATTGTTACCAAGCAACGAGAGGCTTTGATTGGCAGTTTGAAGCGGATTGGGGTCGAAACGATTCAGGGCTGGGGACGGGTGGCAGGTGCCCAGAAGGTAACAGTTTCCACCAAAGAAGGAGACAGGACCATTACGGCAAAGGACATCATCCTGGCTCCAGGATCGATCCCATTTGTGCCACCAGGCACGGAAATTGACGGCAAGACCGTATTTACCAGCGATGATGCAGTTCGCTTAGAGTCCCTGCCAGAATGGATAGCGATCGTAGGCAGTGGCTACATTGGCTTAGAATTTGCCGATGTTTACTCCGCCTTAGGCTGCGAAATCACGTTAATTGAGGCGCTGGATCAGCTAATGCCAGGGTTTGATCCCGACATTGCCAAACTGGCCCAGCGGGTGTTGATCACCCCCCGCGATATTGAAACCAAGGTGGGGGTACTGGCCAAGCGAGTCATCCCGGGATCGCCCGTGGTGATTGAGTTGGCAGACGCCAAGACCAAGGAAACCGTTGAAGTGCTGGAAGTAGATGCCTGCTTGATTGCCACCGGACGAATTCCCTATACCAAGGATCTGGGGCTAGACTCTGTGGGGGTGGAAGTTGATCGGCGCGGGTTTATTCCCGTTAATGACCACCTGGCAGTATTGGCAGGGGGAGAAACCGTCCCGCACCTGTGGGCGATCGGCGATGCGACCGGGAAAATGATGCTGGCCCACACCGCCTCTGCCCAAGGAATTGCAGCTGTCGAAAATATTAGTGGACGATCCCAAGTCGTGGATTACCACAGCATTCCGGCAGCAGCATTTACCCATCCCGAAATTGGCTTTGTCGGGCTAACGGAACCTGCCGCGAAGGAAAAGGGAAAGGCTGAAGGGTTTGAGGTGGCAGCAGTGCGAAGCTACTTCAAGGGCAATGCCAAGGCGATCGCGGAGGGTGAAACTGAAGGCATTACCAAGGTCATCTATCGTCAAGATACTGGCGAGGTGTTAGGAGTCCACATTTTTGGCCTACACGCCTCCGACCTGATTCATGAAGCAGCTAGCGCGATCGCCCAGCGCCAATCCGTTCATTCCCTGGCATTCCTCGTCCATGCCCATCCCACCCTCTCTGAAGTATTGGACGAGGCGTATAAGCGGGCAAGCGGAGTGCATTAGGAGAAGGATGGAGAAATTCTAGGGCGATGCTGGGAGGGTGGGATGAGGGACATTTACCTTTTTCCGTAGCCTCCCCTGCAAACCCCAGAGTTAAGTTACGCTATCAGATAGTGTTTTGCTGACGGTCACACAGGAATTCACACTTTTTTGCCCCTGTCTTTGCCCCTAAGCTACCTTTACCCTCAAGCGAACCCGTCGCATTCACCTTCCCTCTGAACGATTACCCCATGAAGATTCGTCGCCGTCCACCCAACCCTGCAGTTGCTGTGCAGGAAATGCGGTATCAGGTAAAAGTATCTGATGCCGAACCACGCCATATTCTGGAAGAAATTGTTTGGCATAAGGAGACAGAAGTAGATCAGAGACGGGAAGCCTTACCCCTGGTTGAGCTGCAAAAAGAAGTCGCTAAGTTACCGCCGCCGCGTAACTTTCTAGAGTCCCTCAGGCATGGAAGAACTCGACCCGCTGTGATCGCAGAAGTCAAGAAAGCCTCCCCCAGTAAAGGGGTGATCCGGGAGGATTTTGACCCCGTGGCGATCGCCCGCTCCTATGAACAGGGAGGCGCAACCTGTCTATCTGTTCTGACGGATGAGAAATTTTTTCAGGGTAGTTTTGACAACCTGGCTAAGATTCGGGCAGTCACCGAACTTCCCCTACTCTGCAAAGACTTTATTCTGTATCCCTACCAGATGTATCTGGCCCGGTCAAAAGGAGCTGACGCCCTGCTATTTATAGCAGCAATTCTCCCTGACAAGGATTTGCAATACTTCCTTAAGATTGCTCAAACACTGAAGATGACGGCTCTGGTCGAAGTTCATACCCTGGCAGAGCTGGATCGGGTACTATCCCTGGACGGCGTCAAGTTGATTGGCATCAACAACCGTAACCTGCAAAACTTCTCAGTAGACTTACAAACAACCTGTCAACTTCTGGCAGAACGACGAGAACAAATTCAAGCCCAGGAGATCCTGGTCGTGAGTGAATCGGGGCTGCATACTGCCGCTGATTTAGATCAGGTGTCTAAGGCAGGTGCTGGTGCCGTGCTAATCGGTGAATCCTTAATGAGGCAGCCCGATCCTGCCCTGGCTTTGGGGCAGTTACTGGCAAGCTGTAGATGATGGGAAAACACAGATGGGGAATACAAATGAGGGATACAGATGAGAAATACAAATGAGGAATACGGATGCTAAGCAAAGCTATGGGTGAATCCTGGAATCCATCATTGCTATGCTGTCGCTCATCTTGCTGGTCTGTTACTCAGTTCTACGAGATTCTATAAAGATTTATTAAGGTAGGTCGTCTGCATGGAACCCATTCCTCTCCCGTCATATGTCCACTATGAGCTACTCCTTCAACTGCTGGAACGGCAGACAATGTTTGCCGCCAACTCCAAACCAGTAGTCCAGGAACAGGTGCATCAACTGATTATCACGCTCCGCAAAGCACTTGCCCAACAGAAACAGCTTGAGGAAAGCTGCAAGCGCTTTAACCTACCCGTTGAGTATCGTTGGTCTCTGAACAACTCAAAACCAGCGCAGGAAACTCCAGCGGCCAATGTGGTTAGTTTGCCCCAAGAGATGTGATGAAAGGATTTCTTCAGCGGGGGCTAATTGTTTCTTGTCAGGCTCCAGTTGATTCGCCCCTGCATGAACCGGGGGCGATCGCAGCAATGGCTGAGGCGGCGGCGATGCGCGGAGCGGTAGGCATCCGAATTGACACCCCTGCCCATGTGAAAGCGGTGCGGCAGCGCCTAGCAATCCCCCTAATTGGGCTATGGAAGCAGCAGGTAGAAGGGTTTGAGGTTTACATCACACCCCAGTTTGACCATGCAGCATCGATCTCCCAAGCAGGGGCCAACATTATCGCGATCGACGCAACTCTGCGCGAACGTCCAGGGGGTGAAACCGTCGAGTCCTTGATTCAACGGATTCATCAAGAACTGCACAAACCAGTCATGGCAGATGTGGATACCTTAGAGGCGGCGATCTCTGCTGTCAAGGCAGGGGCCGATCTGGTCGGTACAACCCTATATGGCTACACGGCTGAAACCCAACATCAGTCTCCTCCGGGTTTTGATTTGCTGGCCCAACTGGTAGAAAAGCTGCCGGTTCCCGCTATTTGTGAAGGCGGCATCAGTTCCCCCCAAATGGCACGCCAGGCAATGGACCTGGGAGCTTTTGCGGTCGTAGTCGGAACGGCAATTACGGGCATTGATTTGCAGGTCAAGGCGTATCATGCGGCCCTGGAGCAAGGGATGAAGGCGAAGGATCTGGCAGATCTGGCAGATCAATAACGGCCCCTACCCGATGAACTTGTAGGGAACCATCGCGATTTGCCCCTACCGCCCCCGTTGGGACACTATTTTTACGTCTCTGCGCTTCTCCTTTGCCTCACAACTGCCGTTCTATCCTCAACATTCGGCGGTAGGACAGCCAGCCAGAAACGACCATAACGATCGCGAACCCGACTAAGAACCAGAAGTGAAGGGCAATCTCTGACAGGCTTTTGCCTTCTGCGGTGACCAGCGTCAGGGCTTCATTCATGTGATAAACCGGATTGAATTGAGCCAGATCCTTGAGTACCTTAGGAAAAACGAAGGCAGGCACAAAGGCTCCTCCCAGGATCAGGAGGGGAACGCCAAAGGTTGCAATCAGGGCGTTGACATCTTCAGTTCGACGGGCAAATTGAGTTCCCAAAATAAAGCCGACACCCACATAGGAAAGGATACTCAGAAGAATGATCAGCCCTCCCAAGAGCAGCGAACCATGAAATTGAGCCCCCACCAAGAGGGCAATTGCCGCAATCAAACCCGTCTGTCCCAGGGCGATCGCCAAATGGGCCAGGAAGATGCCCAGGAAATAAGCCGTTCCACTCAGGGGCGAGAGAAACAGGCGTTTGAGCGTATGCTGCTCCCGCTCTGACACAACGGTTGCCACGCTACCACCCAGACAACTGAAGAACAATGCAGCCCCCACCAGCGTTGCTGGAGCTGCCCGCTCAAAGGCCTGCGGCAAGGTCAGGTTCTCCTTTGCCCGCTCGGCAAAGATGATTCCATTCAGAAGCAGAAGGGCGATCGGAAAAACACTCCAGAACATCAGACTGCGCCGTCGTCGTCCCAACTCAAGCAAAATCCGCCGCGCCACTGCCAGCGTCTCGTACCCACATTTCAGCGGCTGCATATAACTGATCAGGTGAAGCTGAGAAAGCCAATTTTTACTATAAGAGGACATTATACCAATTTAAATAGCGAACAGGGCAGATTGGGGACGGGGGTGCAGGGGTGGAACCCCAGGCTGGGGGCGAAGCCCCCACACCCCCATCTGCAAGCTTCATTTTTTAAATTGGTATTACTTGGTGTTTGAAAGCTGGCACCATCTCATTGCTTCCATGATCGAACAGTCTGTCCCTACCAAACCCATGAATTCGTCTTGGTTTTCCAAATTTATAATTGCTGTCACCCAAAACGCTACCCAAAAGGTCTGGGTAGCGTCGAAGATAGATGATTCAGGTTTCCTGGTGACGAAACGATCGCTAAATCTTCTCAATGTAGAGTGAGCGTAAGCAATCCTGGAACCTTTTTAGGTTTGATTTTGTGAGCTTGACATAGTGGAAGATGATTCTTTGTGGGCTGAAAGCCCCCACGATATTCCACATGATTTGACTGACAGGCCATCAACCCCATGCTAAGCAAGGGTTTCTGGACAATAACCCAACCCTTGGACGAACTGCTTGCGAAATTCCTCGATTTCATCCCGATCGGGTTTACCGTGGGATACAACGGCAACCTGATAGCGATGCATAACATCGATCGGAGACTGACCGGTTTCTAATCCCCACAATGCCATTTGAACTCGAATTCCAGGTTCAAAAGGAATCCCCAACTCGTTCATAAATGCCCGAAAGTCACCGTGCTGTTCAGGCTCCAGGTATCGATTCATCTTTACCCGTACAATCCAACCGTCAATTTGATGAATTACCGTCACGAACTCAACCGGAAGCGAATGGGATGTGAGCAAATGCTCCACAATCCTTAGGCTAAGGCTGGCATTGGCAAGATAATAGAGGTAATCCATATCAGAGATCCTCTTAACCGCAAAAGCGTACTTCTTTATAATTCCTTAATTAACTGGCCAGGGCTAGGGGAAAAGCCCCCGTTCTCGATGAGGGTTTCCACCCAATTGATTTTTTAATTCCCTGAAATCGGGATAATCAGGTAGTATTTCACGCGTTAACCTACTTTTGAACTCCTCTCCTGCGTGTCCTTTTCTGATTGCCCCTCTCCTGATTTCCCCCTCTCCTGAGCACTCCAGGATTTTCTATCCTTTCCCCAATCAAGCTAACTCTTATACCAAT
>JBAUTA010000877.1:0-1971 GCA_049581985.1 Kovacikia sp. | reverse complement strand
GTGTATGCCGGGATTGCGGTTGGGATTGCTGTGAGTGCTCTGGTTGGGGTTCTCTTTAGTCAGGTGATTCAGAGTTTGGGAGCTTCGCATCAAAAGTATGCGCCTGTGATTGAGCCTTTGCTAGAAGGCACGTTTAGTGTGCTGGCGATCGCGATGTTGAGCTGGATGCTGATCTGGATGACTCAGCAGGCACGATTCATGAAAACCCAGGTAGAAGGAGCGGTTACCGCCGCCCTGAAACAGGACTTTAGCGCTGGTTGGGCAATTTTTGGTTTGATCCTGGTGGCGGTTCTGCGGGAAGGATTTGAAACAATCCTGTTTATTGCGGCCAAATTTCAGCAGGGATTGGTTCCCGCGATCGGGGCCTTAGCTGGATTGCTGACTGCTGTTGCCATTGGCGTTTTGCTGTTCAAATGGGGCATCCGGATTAATATTCGCCAGTTTTTTATGGTGATGGGAGTTCTGTTGTTATTGATTGTGGCTGGGTTGGTAGTAACGGCGCTGGGGCATTTTGACACGGCGATCGCTAGCCTTGCCCACCTGGATCGCCAGTCTGAAGGACTTTGTTTCTTCTACGAACGCTTCACCAAGAATCCCTCCTGTATCCTTGGTGCTAGAGTCTGGAATCTGTCCCGGGTCTTGCCCGACGATCGCTTCCCCGGCCTGCTGCTGAATGCGCTTTTCGGTTACACTCAAAATCTATTCCTGGTACAGGCGATCGCCTACGGGATCTTCTTACTAACCATCGGTAGTATTTACTTCCGTAGTCTGAGAACGCAATTGGTCGTTAAATCGAACCTACTGACCCAAACCCCAATCAATACTGGTAAAGGGAAGGGATAAAGTAAGTATATGGACTTCAGTTCTGCCTTTCCTACCTTTGTGATTACTCTGCGTGAAGGGGTCGAAGCTGCCCTTGTCGTGGGGATTGTCTTTGCCTATTTGAAAAAGGCAGAAAAAACTGATCTCAACCCCTGGGTGTATGGGGGAATTGGGATGGGATTGTTGGCGAGCATTCTGGTTGGCGGTTTGTCGATCGGGCTGATTGAAACCCTCGGCTCTGCCAACCGGGAATACGAGCCTGTGGTTAAGCCTTTGTTGAATGCGGTATTCAGCGTGGTGGCGATCGCCATGCTGAGTTGGATGTTGATCTGGATGACCCGTCAGGCAAGATTATTAAAATCAGAGGTAGAAAGCGCGATCGGAACAACGCTCAAGGCAGAAACAGGGGCAGGTTGGGGCATCTTCGGCTTGATTTTTTTTGCTGTTCTGCGGGAAGGATTTGAAACGGTTCTTTTCCTCTCCGCTCGTTTTGATCAGGGATGGCTCCCCCTCCTCGGTGCAGGGGTGGGGATCGTTGCTGCGGTTGGTGTCGGTGTCCTGCTGTTTAGGTGGGGAATCAGGATCAACCTGCGCTTATTCTTTCAAGTGATGGGCATTTTCTTATTGCTGATCGTTGCCGGATTGGTAGTCTCGGCCCTGGCCCACTTTGATGCGGCGATCGCCACCCTGGCCCAGCTAAACCCCCAGTACGAGAACCTCTGCCTGTCCTGGCAGGCAGAGGTTCAGACTTCCTCCTGTCTTCTGGGATCGCTGATTTGGGATACCAGTTCCGTGTTACCAGAAAAGCAATTCCCTGGTATCCTCCTGCATACCCTATTTGGCTATGAAGATCGGCTTTATGTCCTACAAGCATTTGGCTACGTGGGCTTTCTCCTGACCGTTGGCGGGGCTTATCTACAAACCCTGACAGGAGGTAGTGCTATATCCCCCTCTAGTCGCACTCCTGCAAATCCCAGTAGTCAGTAAGCGTCGCGCTGAGGGAGTCCCGGCTAGGGGCCTGATCCCTGAACCTGCTCGTTATCTCCAATCCGAGGGATTACGCAGAAACCAGGGGGAAATTCTACTAATAACCGTATCTTTCTCAGTTACAGGTGGAATTTGCTCAGGATTAAATAAAAAGGTTTAATG
>JBAUTA010000876.1:0-6708 GCA_049581985.1 Kovacikia sp. | reverse complement strand
TCGTTGCCATCAGCATTGGTGACCAGATAGGCAGAATCCATCTGTCCAACCGTTGCCACCAGACGCCCCATAACCGTGGTAGACACCTTTGGATCGCCTCCGACTGTAAACTCCTCTAGCGGCAGTTGGCCTAACGCGGGAAGGGGAAGCACCGATTCCGTGACAACGATTTTACTGGCAGGACCACCGCCCGCCCGTTCGCCATTTAGTCGGATCAGTTCCCAGGCGGCTGGCGGCAGCGCGCGCGCTTTTAAAGCAGTGATGATGTCGGGATTGTCCAGAGTGTGTTGCGCATAGAGATTGTGGGACTTGGCCCCTCTGGCGTGCACCCCCGCCCCCTTGAGCTGCTTGATGATAAAGGCGGTTAGCTTGCCACGCAGGGCAGAACGGGCAGCTTTATCAACGCCAGTCAAAACGGCTTGGGTAAATTTGATCCGCTGTTCCAGGGAAAAGGCGGTGCTATCCACATAGTCGCCAGGCTGGTTCTGGTCATCAAAGTCTTTAGCGTCTACCAGCACCACCTCTTCAAACCCATGCCCCTGCCAGTAGGCTAGCATGCGTTCATTGGTCAGGGTAGACACCATGCTGTGATGTTCCTGGGAATAGCCGTTCCAGACTAACACAGGCAGGAAGTTGGTAACGCTGGGATAGGCGGTATGGAAGTGGGCGATCGCACTTAAAACATAGGGCTCACCAAATCCACCATCGCCCACAGTGAAGGGGAAAAGGGTGTCACGGTGCAGCAGCGCGGCTGCCATGGCAAAGTGCTGCCCCTGGCCCAGTGGCCCAGCGGGAGCCAGAATGCCGGGAATGTAGCCAGATAGGTGACCGAGTAATCCGTGTTGTTCGCGGAAGCGATCGCGCAACTGCTGCACGGTTGTAATCCCCATATCCTCCAGGGAGCGATCCAAAAACATGGCGCTGTAGAAACCAGGGGCATGGTGGCCTACTTCCGTGATGATGTTCTTGTAGCCCAGCAAAACCATTGCCGCATAGGCCTCTGCCTGACTGGCAAACCCACCCGGATGCCCAGATGCCTTACTGGCAGTCACCTGCAAAATCAGGTAGCGGAGGGCATCGGCATACAGAAGGGTCTGATAAGCGGCAGTCGCATCGGTGGGATCCGCGATCGCAGTCTTCCCGTCGGCGATGGCCGGAGCTTTGCCATAGGAATCGAAACCGGGAATCGATTCACTAAAATACTGAATACCTTCGCAAAATGCGGGAATACTAGCTGATTTGGGGTTTGGGGAGACTGCTGTCATGCGTTCAGATACCTACTGCAACAATGGGCCAGAATAACAAGGCCAAAATAACAAGACTGGAATAACGAGACTGGAATAACAAGGCTACTCGTCTGTCATTTAACGTCTGCCATTTAACAATAGTACACAGCCACCTGGGGAAAAGAATGGAGGGATGATATAAACCTTCGGGTCTGGCAATCGATTTTCCCCTATGAGCGACGCTGTACACCCAGCTCCTGCCAATTCAAATCCCCTATCGGTGGCTTTCCCCGTACCCCCGCCCCTTGGCGCGGGATCGGAACGATTTTAGATGGGAATTACAGATGCAAAGCTGCCATCGCTGCCATCGCCATCCCTTCTCATAGCTCTCATCCGATCTGATTCAGACGCTCCAGGGTCGATCGCAATAATTCCAACTGATGCTGCTGCTGGGTGATCTCCGTAGGTTCTGCTGCTGCCTCAAACTGAATCACTCGTTTCGCAACTGTTTCATATTGCTGTAGCGCTGAAAGATTGATAGCGCTGAAATTGACAAGATAATCACGGGCAGCGTCGAGGTAAATATAGGTCGGCTGCGTGGGCGCAGGTGGGGGAGTTTGGGGTTTATCAGAATCCAGGGTTTTGTTTAATAAATAGGAAGCCCCCCCCAGGATGGCACCCCCCACCGGACCTCCTAATACCCAACCCAGCCCGGTGGCGATCGCCACAGGAGTCACGTCACCTGATTTTGATGGATTAGAGGGGGAGGAGGGCGGGGGAGAAGTCAGTTGAGGTTCCGGGGGAAACGCAATCAAGAGTTGATTGGGACGGGAGTGATCGAAAAACTCACAGGCCTGATGCACCCATTTGGCAACCGCCTGCTGCTGATCGATCGCGGTCTTCTTAAATGCGCCCGTCTCCCAGGTTTTGAACCTTCCCTGTTGCAAAGCCTGAGCCGCGTCATTCTGGTAACGATTTAGCAAATTGGTTAAGGACAGCCAGTCGCTAAACTCCGCCACACTGGTTTCAAACCCCTTGCGGATTAATTGTGCCGCTTTTTGTTTGATTTGAATCTTCTGATGCCGCTTGTCTTCGACCCCTGCCAGATCTGCTGCAATCTCGTCAATCCGGGTCTGCAAGGCATGGCTGACCTGTTGGGCGATCGCCCTCACCCGTGGCACTCTCGCTGCGGTCTGGGGTTGCCCACTAACGATCGCTTGCAGGGCGGACTCAAATGTGGGCAACCCCGCCACCTGGGCAGCCGACATATCCCCCTTCAAACGGGCACGCAGGGCAGGCAAAGCATCTACTCGATAGAGATTACTAATGCCAGGGGGAAGTTTAGAACGAAAACTTTCTGCAACAAATCGCAGACGGTTATAGACCTGCTTTTGCTCATCGGCTTCCAACAGATTGAGGAAATTGACGACAAACACAACCGTTTCAATGCCGCGATCCTGCAACCAGTCGCGCAAATGTTCCCGTTCCCCCAGCGTCATTAATTTGCGCCCATCCAACACCTGCACAATCAGATCGGCGGTCAACAGTTGATCTTTAACAAGGGCATTCTGAGCTTCCCGATCGTTCGTTCCCGGCAAATCGACCAACTCTACGCCCGTTTTCAGAAACGGATGGGGGCACAGCACCTCAACTGAAAGCACATTTTCCTGCATGCGGCGATGGCTGTCTAAAATCGCAAATCGCTTCAGCACCTCTGTCCCCACTTCAGTGATTTCCGTTCCATCGATTAATCGAATCTGGGTCTGCAACTCGTTTCCGTAACGAACTGTAATTGCCGCCCCCGTGGTCGGAATCAGATCGATCGGCAGAGCTCGCTCGCCTAGTAAAGCATTGAGCAGGGTTGATTTGCCGTAGTTAAAGGGGCCAAATACCGCAATCCGAAAGTTGGGCCGGATTAGTTGGTTGCAGACAGCCGTGATGTCTCGCTGGAGTTGGCAGGAACGATCAAGTCCTAGCAGCCCCGCTGCGGCTTTGAGGCTATCTAAAAGATCCGGGTAAGCGTCCGGCTGCGTCATATTAGTATGGAGAAAAACCTGTCTACTAGGATAGCAATACCCAATTCGCTCCTGGTACTATCGAGTCCCTCATTGCAATCCGACGAAGGTCAAGCATAACACTGGCTATTGGCTAATCCCCACCGATGTTGATCCCGCTGCCAAACACCTGCGCTCCAGAGATTTCGATGTTGGTCAGTGTAGCGCCTACGGTGCTGGCATTAATCATGCGGGCATTGGTCAGGTTAACCCCCGTCAGATTTGCCTGATCGAGAGTCGCATTGGTTACAAAAGCCTCTGTCAGGTTTGAGTCTTTTAAGTTAGCACCTGTTAAATCAGCCCCTTCCAGGTTGGCCTTTACCAGAATCGCTCCCTGCAGGTTTGCATCTCTCAGATCGGCACCAATTAAATGCGCACCTGTCAGATCTGCGCCTACCAGATTGCATCCTGCACATGCGCCCGTCTCTAGCAATTGCTTCACCTGCGATTGATTTTCAGCCTGAGCGGGAAGTCCCAGCGATACTACTGCAATTAAGGCAAGTATAGGTAAAAAGGCTGTTTTCATCGTCTTTGACTCCTGCGATACAACGGACCCAGTAGGTTCCTACACTAGACTCCCCACTGAATGCGGAAAAAATTTGAATTGAAGCGAGAAAGTTACTGATGGTCAGAGGATTCTTGCAAAAGCTTTGCCAGGATCTCTTTTGGGATCTTTGTTCTGGGATCTCTATTCAGAAAAGGATAGGAACCAGGAAAAGATGGTGGAATAACGGGATGATGGGAATTTTCCACCCTCCAACCTGTTCATCCTCCCGTCCTTTGAGACACCGTCTCGTGGAACACTACCGTCCTACAAATATCCTGGCACAAATAAAATTTGGTGCATCATCCTTCTGGATGAACCATCTGGTCAGTACTTGAGCAATTTATACCCATTGCAAAAGCAAGCACAACAGCGGGAACCCCGCTTCAAAATCCCTGACTCAGCTTCCTCTGCCCCCATTCCCAGTCCCTTGTCTCTTAAGGATAATGAGATAGACCGAAAGCCTTTCTGCTTGGGGATAAGGGTAGGGATGAGGGTCAGGGGGAATCAGGGTCAGTTAGCTACGCACCGCAGTTTGAAGGGGGTTAAAATCGATCGCGATCGTGCGCTTCTTCAAAATTAATCAGCGGTCCTTTTGGCACAATTCGATTGGGATTAATCTGAGTTTGACTCATGTAGTAGTGACGCTTGATGTGATCTAGATTGCAGGTTTCTTTGATACCAGGAAATTGGTAGAGATCTTTCAGATAGTTCCACAGATTGGGATAGTCCTTAATCCGTTTGAGGTTGCATTTAAAATGCCCGTGGTAAACCGAGTCAAACCGGAGCAACGTGGTAAACATGCAAATGTCGGCTTCAGTTAACTGATTTCCGCACAAATAGCGCTGTTGCTCTAACATAGCTTCCCAGTGGTCAAGGTTTTGAAACAGCTCAGTGACAGCGTCCTCATAGGCTGACTGGGATGTCGCAAAACCAGATCGGTAGACCCCATTGTTAATGGGCATATAGATCCCATCAATGGTCTGATCAATTTTGTCTCGCAATGCTTCTGGATAGAGATCAATGGTGTTTCTGGCAATCGCTCCAAACACCGTGTCGAACATGCGAATGATTTCGCGGGATTCATTATTGACGATCGTCTCAGTCTTCCTATCCCACAGCACAGGCACCGTCACCCGGCCAGTGTAATCAGATTTGGCTTTGACGTAGATTTCCTGGAGATAGTGCGTTCCATTGACTGAATCAGGCATGGTGCCGGGAGCCTCAGAAAACCTCCAGCCCTGATCACTCAAAATCGGATCCACGATCGACAGACCGATCACTGCTTCCAGTCCCTTTAAATTCCGCATAATCAGCGTGCGGTGTGCCCAAGGACAGGCCAGTGAAATATAGAGGTGATAGCGCTCTGCTTCTGCCTTAAAACCACTAGAGCCATCTGCTGTAACCCAACTGCGAAAATTTGTTGGCATCCGGTTGAATTTACCACTGGCATCTCGTTCGGTCCATTCGGTGGTCCATTTGCCATCTACCATCATTCCAAGTGCCATGCGTCGTTTCTCCTTAAGGGGTGTACGGGGGGAAGTGATACCAATTTAAATAGCGAACAGGGCAGATTGGGGACGGGGTGCAGGGGTGGAACTCCCTGGCTGGGGGCGAAGCCCCCACACCCCCATCTGCAACCTTCGTTTTTTAAATTGGTAGCATTTACACTAAATCAAACAAATGCATCAAATCAAACAAATGCATCAAATCAAACAGCTATGCCAAATCAAACAGCAACACTTCTGCATTTGTATCAGCTTCTATCAGCAGGTCGGCTTCCTGGCTGATAGCGGCAGCATCTCCAGCACTCAAGGGTTTGCCATTCAAGGTAATTTCACCTTTAACAACCTGCACCCAGGCATGCCGATCGCTCCTAAGGGGATAACTTTGCTGCTCTCCAGAAGACAGAATGGTGGCATACAGTTCAGCATCCTGATAGACCTTCACCGAGCCATCGCTGCCATCCCGACTGGCCAGCTTACGCCATTGCCCCCGCTTTGTTTCAGGAGCAAATTCTTTCTGCTCATAGTTAGGCGATAAGCCTTGCTGTTCTGGCAAAATCCAGATTTGCAGGAGATGCAGCGGTTCCGCAGCGGAGGGATTGAACTCACTATGGGCAATGCCAGTTCCTGCGGAGAACTTTTGAATCCCGTTAGCGCCAATGGTTTCAGTATTACCCAAGGTGTCCCGGTGAGCGATCGTACCGGAAACCACGTAGGTAATGATTTCCATGTCCCGATGGGGATGGGTCGGAAAGCCTGCACCGGGAGCGATCGAGTCTTCGTTAATCACCCGTAGGCTACGAAAGCCCATGTGGTCAGGATCGTAGTAACTTGCAAAGGAAAAGGAGTGGTAGGAATCTAACCAACCGTGGTTGGCATGGCCCCGATCTTCAGATTTGCGGATAGTAATCATTGTTGGCTACTCCAAATATAGCGTCCACCAAATAAAAATGCGGGCAAAGATGCTAGTGGTGCAAATCATCAATTCTGTCCCTTGGGGGAGTGGGGGCTACGCCCCCAGAAGGGGACTCCCCCCTCCAAAACTTTCGTTCTGGCCTACTAGCCAATAGCTAGTGTTGCAAACACTAAATTTTGCAACAGGGGATGGGGGCTTCGCCCCCATAAAGGGGTTCCACCCCTTCACCCCTTTCAAAACTTTCATTTCGATCTACTAGTTAATAGTCGGTCAAACAATTTGCATACAAACAATATAGCAGAGTAAAGTTTGTGTGTAAACTATTCAGGTTAGTTCGTTTAGAAATCAGTCCTTTGTTGAGTCACACTAGAGAAATCAAGAAACGCTTAGGAGATTTCTAGGAACAAATCTACCCAAGAGCAGGCTGAATCAGGATGTCCCATTTGGGTAAATCTGGATTGCG
>JBAUTA010000875.1:0-15101 GCA_049581985.1 Kovacikia sp. | reverse complement strand
ACACTGTGATCAAGCTAAGAGATTTTGTCAAAGGGTTTCCTGGAATTAATTTGCTGACCGTTCAAATGACGGAATTAGATCATCAAATTGAGACAATCATTCCACCATTGCAAAAAGCATTTGAGCATGTGCGATCGCGGTTGAGTCTAGCTAAAAGACAACATCGAGTACTTGACTTTAACGATTTAGAAGTTCACGCCTTGGAGGCTCTAGAGAACAAGGATGTGCGCGATTATTACGCAAAACGCTGGCGTGTGTTCCTAATTGACGAATTTCAAGATACGAATCCAACAAAAGGTAAGCTACTGGAACATTTAACTAAAAATGCAACGCTCACCCTGGTCGGAGATGAAAAACAATCTATTTACGGATTTCTTCGTGCTGACGTACAGGTGTTTCAAGCCTGGCGAGATCGCCTACAAAAACAAGGTGGAAATTCAGTTTCTCTGACGAAGAGTTTTCGCACCCATAAGCCATTGATGCAAACCATTAATACCCTATTTGCTCCAGTTCTGGGTCAGCTGCATCAAGATCTAGACGCCGATCGACAGGCTCCCCATGCCCCTCCTCACCTGGAAATCTTTGCGGTTACGCCCGCTGAAACCGACCCCAAACCCACCATTGACGAGTGCCGTCACATCGAGGCCCAGCACATTGCCGATCTGGTAGAGCGCTTGCTGGAGGAGAAAATTCAGGTATGGGATCAGTTAAACCAAACTCACCGTTCTATTCAGCCAGAAGATATTGCCGTTCTGTCGCGCACCTGGGAACCTCTAGAACTGTATGGGCAGGCAATTGAAAATCGGGGAATCCCCATCCTGCAAGCGGGTGGCGGCAATTTATTGGCCACCCGTGAAGCAAAGGATGCATGTGCGCTGCTGCAATTTCTCGCCGATCCCAGTGACGATCTGTCCCTGGTTGCCGTATTGCGGAGCCCCTTCTTTGCCATCAGCGATCGCACCCTCTTTACCCATAGCCAGATACCCAATACCAAAACCTGGTGGCAACGGCTGAAACAAAGCGACGACAAAGCCATCACCCACGCCGTCACTGTTTTGCATCAACTGCTGAGTGAACGGGAAGCCGAGCCACCCACCCGTTTGCTGCAACTGACGGATCGTTTAACAGGGTATACCGCTGTGATCGCCAATTTACCAGGATGCGATCGTCGCATGGCAGACTGGCAAGGATTTATCAGCCTGGTGCGCCAACTGGAGTTGGGAATGGCAGAGGTATTAGGAGTAGTCCGTCGCCTCAAGCGCCTGGTCAGGCGAGAGGTTCCCATTTCTCGACCCAAGTTGGCAGCAAGCCAGGCCATTTCCTTAATGACGATCCATGCGGCTAAAGGTTTGGAATGGGCGGTAGTAATTGTGCCTGACCTGACCCGTAAACCTGGCAGCAATTCCCCCCCCGTCCGGTTCGATCCAACCCTGGGGGTAGCCCTGAAGCTGGAAGATGAGGGAGGTGATAAACAAAAATCTGCCCTTTATGCCCTGCTGGAGCAACAGCAAAAACAACGGGAACAGGACGAAGCCAAACGTTTAATCTACGTGGCGCTGACCCGTGCCCGCGATCACCTCATTCTGACTGCTAGCGAACCTAGCGGAAACGATTTAACAATGCTGCAACCGGGTTTAGACGGTCAATTCCCCATTCAACCCATCCCCTTTGATGGCAACCGATTGACCTCCCTTAAGCCTGTTTCCCCTCCCGTTCCCCCCCTTCCCAAAGGGTTGCTGCTCCACCCCATTGGTTCGGGGGGACTGGAGCTTCCAGTCACAGCCCTGACCACCTACGACCGCTGCCCGAAACAGTTTCGGCTGCAATACATTGACGGACATCCTGGACTCAAGACAGGGATGTCTAAACAGGCGGCGGAAATCGGTAGCCTCACCCACAAAGCATTAGAGCAGGGCATTTCTACCTTCCATGAGCTTCAGCCCTATAGCCTTGAATTGCAGCCAGAGCAGATCAAACAAGCCCTGGATCTGGCGGAAACGTTTCGGCAATCGCCTGTCTATGCCCCTGTTCGCCATGGCACCTGGGAACAGCCCTTGCACTTGCAGCTAGGATCCCTGATATTAAATGGCTCCGCAGATCTGGTGGGCGATGATTTCGTCCTTGACATCAAAACCGATCACGAATTGCATCCTCAAGCTCATCGCTTTCAACTCTGGGCATACGCCAGCGCTACTCAAAAAACCTCCGCTCACATTGCCTATCTACGTCACAACGCTCTACACACCTTCACCCCAAACGATTTACAGGGAATTGCTCAAGAGGCAGACGAACTGATCGGGGCAATCGCCTCAGGAAATGACACACCCAAGCCATCCTCCAAATCCTGTCAATATTGCCCCTACCTGGAGTTTTGTGACGAGGGGATTTGAGTGCCTTCGCCTCGCCCTCAAATCCCCCCCCAGGCGTCATTCAGATACCCTTCTGCCTCCTGTCTTGTGCTTTCTAGAGCGGAATCAGTTCTGACTTGACACCCATTCCATCCAGCATCTTCTGAATTTCATCACAGTAGATCGGATTCATAACGATGATCTGATCGGGTTGATATTCCTTCAGGAACTCAGGCGACATAATCTCCTTACCAACTCCAGGAATAAACCTGCCATGCCGGTGAGGGTTAATGTCAACCACATATTGCACGGAATCGATCGTGCCCAACGTCGTCAGGAAAGCAACACACTTGGAACCTGAACCCCAAACGACCACCCGCTTATTCTCTGCTTGAACCTTTTGGAAATGCTGTTTCCACTGCTCCAACTTTTGACCAATGTTGGTTGCAAAATATTTGACATACTCAACCAATTGTTCAAAGCTTTCTTCATTGGGATGGATCTTAGTGGAAGGCGTAGCCACTGGCAGCGCTTCAATCAAAAGATATTGGTCACCATAGGCAAGATAGACATCTTCTACCTCAAATCCGGTGGAACGGAATAACCGCGCCAGTGATCCGGGCGTAAAGTAGGAACAATGTTCGTAATAAATATCCTCAAACGCCATATCCTTGAGAACCCGGATGCTGTCGGGAATTTCAAAAAAGACCCCTGTTTTGAAGCGTTCACCAATTGAATCCCGCACCGTTTTCACAAATTCATAGGTTTGATGAACGTGCTCCAAGGTGTGTCGGCAACAGATAAATTCACCTACATACTTCGCATGGTCCTTAGAATAGTATTCCTGGACAAACTGGACCCGATCGGCAGCTTCACTTTGAACCCGACCTGGAACAACACTGGGGTCAATACCAACGCCGCGATTGTTGCCTAATTCACACAGAAGCAGAAGGAAATCTCCCTTACTGCAACCAATTTCGACCAAATCCTTATTGTGAAGATCGTAATTGTTGACCAATCGGGTTGCCAGGTCAGTAGCAAACTTGTTAAACGTGGGTGAAAAGCTTTGTTGATCCTCATAGTTCGATGCATAAGCTGATTTTTTTGCATCAAACTCAACGTTGGTAATAAAACCACAATCTGTACAAAACCCCAATACTACATCGCCGCAGGGAAAATCCAATGCTTCCTGTTGGGTAGAAAGCATCAAGCAACTGTGAACCGGAACATTCCGCACTTCGTAAAAAACTAACAGTTCGTGGTGACCACAATTAGGACAGGTATGCTCTACACGTCTGGTGATTTCCTTTAAACCAGCGTCTTGCAATAGGGAGGATTGGCTCATTGGTTCCTTGGATAAGTGAATCTTGAACAATGGTAGATCTTGAACAAATCAAAAGAAATCAGGCTTTCATGAACGTTTGGCAAAGAATCTGTTTAGAGATATATCGGTAGCCCTCAGGATCCGGTCAGATAGAAAGCGCAAAACTCACACAGACTAATCCTTCCAACCCTGTCACCGACAACACCGACCGCCTAAAACCTGTCACCTCCCAATAAAATTAGAATTTTAATCCTGCTGTCATACCAATCATCCCTACTGATGTTTCAGCACCCTTAAAGATAAAAAATGCCTCCCTTCTTCAATCGGAGAAGGTTTGGGGATGAGGGCATTTTCAGAAAAATTTAAAACATGATAGTTTACAAATGGACCGGGATAGAATTCTCCCAGCCAAGGATTTCACCGTATTTAGAAACGCAATACAAGAAACCGGGTTGCTTGACAGAAGTCCCATATTTAAATTGTAGGATTGCTCAAGAAACCCGGTTTTTAGCTGCCAAAGTTCTGCTTGATTTAGCTATAGCGATCCTATTTGGATTGTGAAAGCACTTTTCCGTCAGGGAAAGGCTTTCACCACTCCCTCTGTTCATCAGCAATTTAGACCAACTATAGAACCTGGGTGACCTGAATTTCACTCAGGCTACAGGAGCAGAAACCTTTCTAGGCGCATTCACAATCGGTGAAACGGACAGCGATTGAGTTGCTTCTGACTGAAGATTGTCAGGTCGGAAAACGAGATCCTCATCAAACTGAGGATTCTGGTCATCGTAACAGGCAAGGATCTCAGCAGGAATATGAGCCAAATCCGATGCCCGCACAAAATCCCTCAAAGAGGTGCCCTGAGGGTAAGAGTCAACGTTCGGTGCACCATTCTTACGGGCAACATCTTCAATATTGACTGTCCTGAAGTCAATACTATAACGGGTAAACCCTGAATTATTGGGTACCGTGGAATGCAGATGAGCCCCAGAGAACAGAACAACACCGCCCGGTTCACAAACAACCCGCACCTGGGGGTCTAGTTCCAGTGCTTCGGTTGGCCGGGGCTGTTTGCGTGTATCTGACTTGATATGCTTAGCCGCATCCTTACGACCTGTTTTGTTGTATTCGTAGTAGTTAAAGCTGCTTGACTCATTTTGGACAGCTTGGCTCCAATAACGGGGATGAAATGCCATCGAGTTTTCCGACTCTATGTCATAAATTGGTAGCCACCAGTTGAGTTGACATAGGGGAGCGGAATACCAGGTATCCCGATGCGGGTGAAAGGCATAGCCTACACCACTGGTCAAATAACCATCGGAGGTGGCATTTCGCAAACGAGGAACGTCCTGATAAGTTTCATCTAAGTCACATCCAAACTCGACTAAGATGTTTCGGACTAATTCCTTCGTATGGGGGTGGTGAATGAACCTAGGTTTGAGCGGAGCAATAATTTTGACAAACTCTTCAACGGACATATGGTACTGCGCTTTTCTCGGATCGAGTCCCGCAAACGCTTCCTCAATCAATTCACGGGCGAATTCGCAGAGTGCGATCGTGCTGGGACGCGGCGAGAAAACAAAGAGTTGCCCTTCATAAAGGCGCTCACGTCTCACTTGATCGTTGACTTTAGAATCGAAGTAAACAGTATGCATTAAACAGACACCTTTGTTAGTAATAGGGTTGACTTTGACTAGGGGGGAGTTGGAACGCTGCGGGTTCCAGCGTTAAAAATGGATGCTCTACGACTGCTCATTAACTTCAGGAGCCAGGAATAAACCCAGCTCCAGCTATTTTGAACAGTCAAGCATCCCCCGTTAAGGGTTGCGTAACCGTACATAAATTCACCTCATAAGCGGAAGAAACTTTGTCAACTTAGAACCTACTTTGCTCATGCTTGTATCCCTATATGAGCAAGTTGAAGAGATCAGAAAAATCCGGCTCTTCTAGAGATTTACTCAGTTCTTTTGATGATCAACTAAACCAGATTTAGCACAACAGTCAGGAATGATCCAGCAGTTTGCAAATAAGGTCTTTTTAAACCCTGAAAGCTTGAAATGTAACCAGTTCTTAGTTGTTAGTCATTAAAGTGACTACCTGCTCGGCAGGTAATTACTAATTACTAATTACTAATTGCTCCTTAAACAACCTTGGGCAAGGGAATTGGCACAATAAATTTGCCACCCTGTTGTCGAAAAGCTTCTTGCTGGCGTATGATTTCCTCAGCAAAGTTCCAAGCCAGAATCAAAACGTAGTCAGGCTTGTCTTCCAGGAGCTTCGAAGGTGGAAAAATCGGCAAGCGATTTCCCGCCATATAGCGTCCATGTTTAAACTTGTTCAGGTCAACCACGTAGTCCAGCAGTTGCTTGTCAATGCCAACATAGGCCAGCATGGTGGTGGCTTTTGCCGCAGCACCATATCCCACTACCCGCTTGCCTTGCTTTTTTAAATCCCATAGGATTTCAAGCAACTCACGTTTGATGCTCAGAACGCGATCGGCAAAGTTATGGTAGTAGTCGATCCGATCGACCCCCTGTTCCACTTCCTGTTTCAGGAGAGCTTTAACAGATTCACCAACGGCTTCACGAGGTTCGATGAACAGGCGCAGGGAACCTCCATGAATTGAGGTCCGTTGAACCTCATTAAGGAATAGATTGTGCCGCCTGAACAGCTTGTCTAACGCCGTCACTGAAAAATAGCAAAGGTGCTGGTGGTAAATCGTATCAAATTCACCATGCTCAACCAGATCGACCAGATAGGGGGCCTCGATCACGGCCATCCCTGTCTCCTTCAACAATGTCGCAAACCCTTCCACAAACCCATTCAGATCAGGTACGTGAGCTAGAACATTGTTAGCAAGAAAGAGATCCGCTTGCTTACCTTCAGCTCGCAATTGCTGGGCAAGCTCTTTTGTAAAGAAGGTGTTGAGCGTAGGAACGCCCGCTGCCTGTGCCGCTTTTGCAGGGCCCTCTGCCGGATCAATGCCGAGTACGGGAATACCCCGCTCCACAAAGTTCTTCAGCATATAACCATCGTTGCTTGCTGCTTCGATGACCAGGCTGTTGGCATCCAGTTTCCTGGATTCGATTAACGCTTTAGCACTGTCGCCAAAATGCTTCATCAAAGAGGGTGAGATCGAAGAGAAGTAGGGGTAGTCTCGACAGAAAAGAATTTCTGGAGGAACCACTTCGGTGATCTGAACCAAACCGCAATCAGGGCAAAAGGCAAGATCGAGGGGAGCCATGTAATCAGACTGTTCTAGCTGATCTTCCCTAACTAAACCGTCTGCCAGGGGTGTTTCCCCAAACGAGATGATGAGCTCTAATTGAGTATTGCCACAGGAATGGCAGGCTACTTTTGAATCATGCATGCTTTCTAATGCCCCTTATTTCACTATGGATACAAGTGCGGGCTGGGTCCAACGCAGGCTGCCATCGATCTGTTCAGTTGCGATCAGTCGATTGAGGTGACCAATGCGCTGATAGCGTGGGCCTTCAAAGTCTTCCAGGGTAATCCCTACTTTCTGGTAGGCGGCATAGAGTTCTTCCGCACCACGACGGGCATTCCACTGGGGCTTAAACTCTGGCAGAACACGTTGAATCTTGCTGCAATCTACCCGATAGCAGCGTTTATCTGGGCTAGCATCCTGGGCGTACTCGATTTTGCAATCTGGAACAAGTTCCTCAACGATGTCACCAAGTTCTCGAATCCGGTAATTATCCTCATTGCGTCCAACGTTGAATGCTTCGTTATGAACCAACTCGCGGGGGGCGTGAAGGACAGCGACAAAGGCGCGGGAAATGTCTTCAATGTGAACAATGGGACGCCAGGGCGAGCCATCACTCTTCATATAGACGCGACCGGTAGTCAGTGCCCAGGCAACCAGGTTGTTGAGAACGAGGTCGAAGCGAATCCGAGGTGAAACGCCAAAAGCAGTCGCATTTCTGAGGAAAGTGGGGCTGAAGTTGTCATCCGCCAGCTTAGTGACATCCTGTTCCGTCCGGACTTTTGAGATACCGTAGGGCGTGACAGGATTAAAGGCAGATTCTTCGGTCAGCCAGTCTTCTCCGCCAGCACCATAGTTACTGCAGGAGGAGGAGAAGATGTATCGGGGAACTCCCGCTTCTTTTGCCAGTTTTGCTAGCTTGACAGAAGCCAGATGATTGATGTCGTAAGTTAAATCGGGATTGAGGTTACCCAGCGGATCGTTGGATAGACCTGCCAGGTGCATAACTGCATCAAAACCTTCCAAATCAGCGATCTCAACATCCCGCACATCCTTGATCAGTTCTGGGATTTCCCGAATTCCTTCGCCAAAAGTGCTGCCACGAAATAGATCGCTATCTAGTCCGACAACTTCATGCCCTTCCGCTAACAGTAAGGGTACCAGAATCGTTCCGATGTAGCCCTTGTGACCCGTTACTAATACCCGCATTATTTTCCTCCCAAATTTTCCAAGGTGCATTCCCGTTTTGCCAAAGCGTTTCTAGCAGTTTTTTGTCGCGCACAGTATCCATGCACTGCCAGAAAGAGTTGTGACGATAGGCCATCAATTGACCATCCGCTGCCAATCGTTCCAGGGGTTCTTTTTCCCACTGGGTATCGTCTCCATCAATGTAGTCAAACACCTCGGGTTCCAGCACAAAAAACGCACCGTTGATCCACCCTTCACGGGTCTGGGGCTTTTCTGAGAACTCTACGATCTGGTCACCATCAATCTCCAGATGCCCAAAACGGGCAGGTGGACGGACAGCTGTCAGGGTTGCCAACTTGCCGTGAGCACGGTGGAATGCTAGCAAGTCATGTAAGTTGATGTCGGAGACACCGTCTCCCCAAGTCAACATGAAGGTTTCCTTGCCGATATAGGGTTCAAGGCGCTTAATCCGACCACCGGTATTGGTTTTGGTTCCTGTTTCAATCAGGTCTATGGTCCAGTCAAGTTCGTTGTGGCTACCGTGCTTTTTAACAAGGCCACTGCTTAGATTAACCGTGAGATGGCTGCTTAAGGAGCAGTAATCAACCATGTATTTTTTGATGACTTCACCCTTGTAACCAAGTGCGATGACAAACTCCTTGAAGTCATAGTGAGAGTAATGCCTCATGATGTGCCAGAGAATTGGACGTCCTCCGACTTCCACCATTGGTTTCGGCTTCGTCTCCGTTTCTTCAGCAAGACGTGTACCGAGACCCCCGGCTAAAATTGCGACTTTCATATTAAGTATCCTCAAAAAGGCAATTAACCCTGAGTACGAAAGGTAGGGAACCACCTCATCCTAGAAACACCACCTAGCTGTGTAAAGCCTCGGTACAGGCACTTGATTGAAACTTTACGGTCTTGCTCCGGTCGTGCGGGATATTTTTGCGCAAAAAATGGCTGAGTTCCCTTTTTGGCAGGGATTTTACTGGTAGATACCCGATTAAACCTTTACGAGCCAATCAGCAAAAACTAGTAGAGCAAAATAATCTTTCAATACAAAAATACCAAATAATCCTTGTCTGGCGGGTAGATCGATTAAAGTCACCCACTCCAATGTTCATCCCGGAGTATCACTATCGCCAGCTTGTCATAAAAAAAGGACAGGTAAACCTGTCCCTAAACCCTAAAAAATAAGCGATTTGAAAGAAGCTAGCGATCGACGGATCCCATAATAATGTCAATGCTACCCAGAATTGCCACAACATCTGCCACCTTCATACCGCGCAGAAGATGGGGCAAAATTTGCAGGTTATTGAAGTCCGCAGCCCGAACCTTGAATCGCCAGGGGAAAACGGTATCGTTGCCCTTGATAAAAACTCCCAGCTCGCCTTTGCCACTTTCCAGACGGACATAATGTTCGCCCTCAGGAATTTTCCAGGTGGGAGCGAGTTTCTTACCAATGAATTGGTAATCAAAGCTGCTCCACTCAGATTTGGGCCCAGCCGCCATACGTTTGGCTTCCAGATTTTCGTAAGGACCACCGGGCAGTCCTTTCAGCGCTTGTCGAATAATCTTAACTGACTCGCGCATCTCCCGCATTCGCACCAGATAACGGGCAAAGGCATCTCCAGTGGTTTCCCACTGAACTTCCCAGTCAAAGTCGTCGTAGGACTCGTAGTGGTCTACCTTCCGCAGATCCCACTTTACCCCTGAACCACGCAGCATCGGACCCGACAGCCCCCAGTTGATTGCTTCTTCCCGGGTAATGGTGCCAATGCCTTCAATCCGACGACGAAAGATGGGGTTATCGGTCACCAAACGCTCGTACTCGTCTACCTTAGGTAGAAAGTAGTCGCAGAAATCTTCGCACTTATCTACCCAACCGTAGGGTAGATCGGCAGCTACTCCCCCAACTCGCCAGTAATTGTTGTTGACCATGCGATAGCCTGTGGCAGCTTCCCAGAGGTCGTAGATTAGCTCCCGTTCTCGAAACTGATAAAAGAAGGGTGTTTGGGCACCGACATCTGCCAGAAAGGGGCCAAACCAGAGCAAGTGGTTAGCAATCCGGTTAAGCTCCAGCATGATCACACGGATGTAACTGGCACGCTTAGGAACCGCAATACCCGCCAGTTTTTCGGGGGCGTTGACGGTAATGGCTTCATTAAACATGCCTGCTGCGTAGTCCCATCGACTGACATAGGGAACGTACATGACAACTGTGCGGCTTTCGGCGATTTTCTCCATCCCCCGGTGCAGATAGCCAATCACGGGTTCACAGTCAAGTACGTTCTCTCCGTCCAGGGTGACAATCAACCTCAACACCCCGTGCATCGAGGGATGGTGAGGACCCATGTTGAGTACCATGGGTTCGGTTTTTGTCTCGATCATTGCCATAAATGAACGGTCTCCCCTCTGTAAAGGTCTGCAAACTGGGTGGGTACTCTTTAGATTATAGGGACTGGTGGCTGGAAGAGTTTGTTGTCAGTGAGCTAGATTCCATTTGGGATGTTAGGGAAAAGCATAGACCGCAGGCAATGGGAGAATGGATACAAACGGGCAAAAGGCCGGAAAGGTAGAAAGCTGAAGGGGAGACGAAGGCATAGAGCACCCAATTCAAACCTCTTAACTCCATCACTCTTAACTCTTAACTTCCATGACTTTAAGCCAGGAGAACCTTGATACCCTTGTTAACCAGTTAGAGGGATATGCCCGCAAGCATCCGACGAGCTACCGTTGGCGTGTTATTTTCCTGGTAATTCTGGGATATGTCTACATTGTGGGAGTTCTGGGGGGGCTGGCACTGCTACTGTTGGCTTTCATGGCAATTCCCTATGCCATCTTGGTAGCGGTTGGGTTGGGCAGCTTGTTTTGGGTAAGAATACCACCGCCTAGGGGAGTCCGGATTGATCGGACCCACTTCCCCCAGCTTTTCACCGAAATTGATCGGTTATGTGCCCATTTAAAGACGCCTATCCCCGATCAGGTTATTCTGACCAACGCTCTCAATGCCGCAGTTTTGCAGGCACCGAAACTTGGACTCTTTGGCTGGTATACCAATTACCTTCTGCTGGGATTGCCGTTAATGCAGTCAGTCTCGCCTGACCAGTTTCGAGCAACCCTGGCCCATGAGTTTGGGCACTTATCCGGCAACCATTCTCGTTTTTCGGGCTGGATTTACCGGATTCGGTATGCCTGGTTGAGGTTGGCGCAGCAGCAAGGCGATCGTGCTTCTATTTTGCTATATCCCTTTTTCAAATGGTATGAACCGTTTTTCCGGGCCTATACCTTTGTTTTATCTCGCCGAGATGAGCATTTCGCCGATCTCTGTGCGGCTGAGTATGCCGGAGTTCAAAATGCAGCCGAAGATTTAATTCAGATTTACGTCAAAAGTGCTCACGCCAATGATATCTGGAGTGATATTTATCGCCAATCCTGCCAGCGGGAAAATCCCCCAGAACAGGCGGTTTCTACTCTGTTAGATCAGTTGCAGAGAACCATTAAGCCAGAATTGGCACAAACCTGGTTGGAAATGACGCTTGCCCAACAAACCGATCACGAAGATACCCATCCCTCCCTGTCAGAGCGACTAGAGGCTTACGGATATCGTTACTCCAACAGGAACTATGGAAAAGTGCCGTTTCCCATAGAAAAGACAGCGGCTGAATACTTTTTAGGAAATGACATTGCCTGGGCGATCGCCCAGCTAGATGCTCAGTGGTTAGATGAGAATGCCAAGTTTTGGCGACAGCAATATGCCAGAGCCCAGGTGCGATCGCAGTTCCGGATCCATTTGATGGAACAGGCAGGGACTCGCCCTTTGACTGTTGAAGAATCGTTGAAGCTAGCGCTATTAACCGCAGAGTTCGCCGGGAATGGGGCCGCCATCCCTCAGTTGGAGGCAGTTGTAAACCGATCTGCCGACCATGCGATCGCGAATTGCAAGCTGGGGGAATTGCTGCTAGAACAGGATCAGTCCAGGGGATTGGACTATCTGGAGACCGCTATTCGGTTGAACCCAGGTCTGCTGATTTCTAGTTTCGAGGCGCTCTACGTCGGGTTCAAACGTCTTGGAAGGAATGATGTGGCCCAAAGCTATCTGCAACAGTTTCGGAAACTTCTGCCCACCTGGAACCAGGCTCAACAGGAACGGCAACCGTTAAGCCCAAAGGTTACCCTTATTCCCCACAATCTTCCCCACCCCGAAATTCAGCAAATTAGTGCCTTGTTAACTCGCTATCCTGAAGTACGGGATGCATTTCTAGTGCAGCGCGAGGTCAAATACTTACCTCAAAACAAATGCTATCTATTGAGTATCGTGCCGCAAATTAATCGCCAGAATCCAGTCTCCTCTCTTCGCAGTTGGGAACTGACAGATATCATTAGTCAAACCCTCTGCCTCTCAGAAGATGTACGCGTGATTACGCTGCAACAGGGACAGGGAGATCTTTATCAGGCTTTACGGAGAGTCCCAGGGGCAAAGATTGTTTAGTTTGTGCAGGCGAAAGGGTAAGGGATGAGGGATGATAACGGACATCTGATAGCTAACTTAACTGATGAGTAAAGACGGGGTGAGCGGTTTTTTCCATATTCCAGTATTAGGACAGGAGGTAATCACGGGGTTGGCTGTGCGATCGTCTGGTCATTACCTGGATGCCACAGCCGGAGGCGGGGGACACAGCCATTTAATCCTGTCGGTTGCCCCGGAGGTGAGCGTTACAGCGCTGGATCAGGATGAACAGGCGATCGTAGCGGCCCAGGCGAACCTGGCGGAATTTGGCGATCGGGTTCACTTCCTACGCACAAACTTCGCCAACTATAATCCGGGCGAACAAAAATTTGATGGCATTCTTGCCGATCTGGGTGTTAGCTCGACTCATTTTGATTCCCCTGAACGGGGTTTCAGCTTTCGCCATGAAGCTCCCCTGGATATGCGGATGGATCAACGGCAAGATCTGAGCGCTGCCGAAGTGATTAATCATTGGGACGAAGTAAAACTGGCCAATATTTTCTACACCTATGGGGAAGAGCGGTTGTCTCGCCGGATTGCGCGGCGGATTGTGGAACAGCGTCCGTTTCAAACGACCACGCAGCTTGCGGAGGCGATCGCCTACTGCGTCCCCAAAGCCTACCGCTATGGCAGAATTCATCCAGCAACGCGCGTTTTCCAGGCGCTTCGAATTGCCGTCAACCGGGAGCTAGACGTGCTGGAAACTTTTATTAGTAAGGCTCCTGAATGGCTCAAACCAGGCGGGCGCATTGCCATTATTAGCTTTCATAGCCTGGAAGACCGGATTGTAAAACATCGGCTCCGAGAATCATCCCTACTCAAGGTGTTGACCAAAAAGCCTATTCTGCCGCAGGCAGAGGAAGTGGCAAAGAATCTAAGGGCACGATCGGCAAAACTCAGAATTGCAGAGCGCCAAAGCTCAGAGCTCCACCCCTAAAATCATCTTTAGGCGATTTCCACAAAAGAACTTACCCGGCGTAGCGGGGGCATCTTGCCCACGTCTCGCTAGCGACGCGGATACTACGAAATAAGCGGGGTCAATTCTATAAATGCACCCAGCAACTTAGTAAGTTCTAAATTTCAGATTGATCAGGACTATCCAGACAGCTAAACACCCGATTACGTCCGTTCGCTTTTGCTTGCAGGAGATTTTGGTCTGCTCGCTGCAAAAAGCTTGCCCCTCTGGAGTCATCCAGACTTTCAAGGGTGGCGGTGCCAGCGCTAATTGTCAGTTTCAAGTCTAGATTTTCCTCAATTGAAAAGGATTGGTCGCTAATCAAACGGCAGAGACGACGGGCGACGAGTAGACCTTCCTGCTGATCGGTGTTGCTGAGAATGATGACAAATTCTTCACCACCATAGCGAAAGAGGGTATCGCGAAATCGGAGGTTGTGCCGCAGACGACTGGAGATCAGTTGGAGGGCACGATCGCCTACCGGATGCCCATAGGTATCATTAATATTTTTGAAATAGTCCACATCTAGCATAACCAGGCTGAGTGGCTCAGAACGGGCACGGGCATTCATGACCTGTCTGGGCAGTTCCCAGTCCAAGGCACGGCGGTTGTTGAGTTCGGTCAGCGGGTCGGAGAGCGCGATCGCGGACAGTATATCATTAGTCCGCATCAATTCCCGATGATTTTTGACCATTTGCAGTCCTGACAGAATTTGCGATCGTAGGAGCCGATCTTGTTGCGCCAGGACTTCTCCTTCTAGCACCTCTCCCTTGGGATTGTTTTGAGGCAACCAGAGGTAGGCATCTGCTCCATTTTCGAGGGCTTCAATTCTGCAATCCATTTCCCAGTTCCGATCCAGCCAGACACTCTCCAGCATTTGAGCGGGGCAATCAAGCATAATGCAGTAAATCCAGGCAAGTCTGGCTTGCTCTTTAATCTGACGACAAAGCTCTAGACCTCCAGGCAAGTTGCCCTGAAGGATAATCAGATCAGGCTGCTGAGCCTGAATTAACGGCACGGCTTCGCTAGGGGTGGGGGCGACCTCTACCGTAGAGTTAACCAGGTTACGAATTCGAGCCAGAAGTGTTGATAAGAATTCATCACCTCCAACTAATAGAATCGAAGCTTCCATTGGCGTTTCAGTAACCTAGTCGAATCCAATCCCATGACTTCACCAAGGTACAAGGATTTGCGGTGTCAAAAGCATGCATAATAAACGATTTGACAAGAGGGGTCGGAACCCCAAACAAAAGATGTAATAAAATATACCGTCTGGGGGGAGGCGTGTGTGTCCTGCGACACCTATCCTCGGAGGAGTAATGGAAATACTATAGCCAGGAAGTATTAAGTAATTATCTGAGTCTTAAATTTACTCTAGAGTGCCCACTTTAATTACTAAAAATAATTCTGAGCACCAGAATTATTTTGGGGCTTTGATCAATTCGTTGATGACATCTCTTAACCTAGCAGCTATTGGGATTGCATTTGCCTTGCCGCTCGGCTGAGCGCTTCGTCGCAGCCCTAAAGCCCCTCCCACAATGCCTCCTATGAGA
>JBAUTA010000874.1:0-1678 GCA_049581985.1 Kovacikia sp. | reverse complement strand
TCCTCCCCGTCTTGCGCCACATCCACAACGTACTGGCGATTGGTCAGAGCTTCCGTCAGCATATCAGCAATCTGGACATCATATTCAACAAACAAAATACTCATTGGGCTTTGAGAGTTTCTAAGGTTAAGTTTTAACTTCTAGTGTAAAACGAAAAACCAGCTTGATTTCCCTGGATATAGCAGTTCTCGTACCAACTTTTAAGCTAAATATGGCCCTTTTCATGGGTGTGAGGTCCAGTGAGGGGGCTTTGTGCCCTACTGTACCTCCCCTTTTTGTACTTCACCGGAGTACAAGCCGCTATGTGACTTAAGTAGCTGGGCGCAATTAAATAAAAGATGAGTTTGGGGGTGGAGGGGGTGGAACCCTCTGCCTGGGGGCGCAGCCCCCACTCCCCCTTCTTACAATTAACTTATATGACTAAGGCAAATACGACGCATGAAAACCGGGAATAGGGGTGGAACTTCCCCAGAATTCTCCCGTCAGGGTCATCTACTCTGTAGAAATGTCCCGATCGCTGGCGTGAGCTAGACTAATACCAATTTAACGAATGGAAGTTGCAGAGGGTCCTGTAGGGACAAAGTCTCTGTGTCCTTTATATGTCTGCAATGATTGATGTTTGAACTGGTATAACATGGCTATGAGATGGTCGCTTGAGGGGCAATGGATTGCTACTGGATTTGGTTTGGTGATGGTTCTGATGGGAGGGATCAGCACTATCTCTTACCAGAATGCAACCCGGTTAGCAGAAAGTGCCAACCAAGTGAGGCAAACCCATGAAGTCCTGGAAACTCTAATTGCTATCCTCTCTGCCTTAAATGAATCTGAGGCTGGAAGGCGAGGGTATATTCTCTTTAGTGATCGGTCAGAACTGGAGCGATATAACCGCACAATTCGAGAGATTGACCCTAATCTGAATCGATTGCAGAAACTGATCACGGACGATGGGGATCAACAGCAACAATTGGGAATGCTCAGGAAACTAATTGCTCAGCGGTTAAATTTAGCCCAACAATCTATCCGTCTGCACCAACAGGATGCTACAGCGCAATCGGCTCAAGCTACCTTAATGATGGCCAGCACGAGCAATCGGCAGGAGATCCAAAAGCTTGTTACTGAAATGAAACAACAGGAAGAGCAGGCACTTGAGCGTTGGGTAAATCAGTCTCAAGCCAGTCTTCGCCACCGGATGTTACTTGAGTCTCTCGGAACCCTTTTGACGTTTCTAATTCTCTCTGGTATTTTTGCCTTGCTTTACAGACAGATGGTGAAACGCCAACAAGCCGAAGCCTTTCAGCAGAAGTTAGCCCAGGAAAAGGAGTTGGGGGAACTTAAGCTGCAATTTTTTTCAATGGTTTCCCATGAATTTCGTACACCGTTAAGCAGTATTTTGGGGTCAGCTCAGATTCTCGATGATACCCTCCAGCCTTTGGTTGAAAGACAGAAACTGAAAAGCCTCTATCGGATTCGATCGGCGGCTCAGTTAATGACTCAACTGCTCTCAGATATCCTAACTCTGGCGAGGGCGGAAGCAGGTAAATTAGAGTTCAGCCCTAAACTTGTGGAGATGCAATCTTTCTGCCTAAATTTGTTGGAAGATATGCAACCCCTGAGTAAATCTCAACATTCAATTCAACTTGTTATGCAGGGTGAATGCACCTATGCTCAGGTGGATGAG
>JBAUTA010000873.1:0-2586 GCA_049581985.1 Kovacikia sp. | reverse complement strand
GAAGAGGGCTAAGCTGTTCTGGAGTAATGCCTAGTCGGAATTGTAGTCTAGAGTTAAGTTGCAGTGTAGTCATCAGTCATCACCTCCAGAGTCTCTGCCCATTCTGTACTTAATGTCGTAGTTGATGATGAAGTCGAGATCTTCGTCGGTGAAGCCGTAGTGTTGGGCAAGGACGCGATCAACGTTCATTGTCAATCTCCTTTTGGGGCAGCAACGGCAAAACAAACTCCAAAAGCTCATGGATACTAGATTGGGTGACTTCCCAAGTTAAATCTAGATCAACTTTGTTGTAGTCATGCACCAGCTTATCGCGCATTCCAGCCATTTGCTTCCACGGTATTTCTGGGTGGCTTTGCCGAAATTCTGGAGATAGCCGCTTGACAATTTCTCCAATAATAGTAATTTCATACAGGACAGCAAGGTGGGTTCGCTTGTCTTCCACAAATGATGATTGATTCATTCCTTGAATCAGTTCAATCACGGTTTGACAAGTTGTAGCAATGTCAATTAGATAGGTTTGGTCACGATTCATAAATCACTCTAGCTGTACTCAGAATTTCTTTTCGGCGAATCCAGTTAGAGCTGGTTTCAACTGATTTTCTTGTGAGCAAGTCCACTTTTCGATGGCATAATTCCTCTAGCTCATACTGCATATCAACCAAATCCAGAAGGCTAACTTTGGCATCAGGCTGAAAGGTGACCAGCATATCGATGTCACTATTTGCGTGGAAGTCATCACGTAAAACAGAACCAAAGAGAGCAAGTTCGCCAATCTGCCGACGCTGACAAAATTCTGAGAGTTTGTCTGAGGTGATGGAGAGCCGTTCCTGTAATTGAAAATTGAATGGAATGGTATACATTACTCATCACCTCCTGAGTCTCTGCCCATTCGATACTTTATGTCGTAGTTGATGATGAAGTCGAGTTCTTCGTCGGTGAAGCCGTAGTGGCGGGCAAGGACGCGATCGATTTCGTCAATGATGGGTTTTGAAAGTCTTGGGAAGAATTGATCATATTCAACATTCCCAGTTTTTGAATACTTAGCAGAAAGCCGATTGGCTCTACTCTGCATATCTTCCATCAAGCTTTTGCCAAGAGTCGTTAAGTTTTGACTTGTTGAGCTAGCAAAAGGTGAACAAGGAAAGGTTTCAATACAATACTTTCCAGCTTTAAATCCATCATAGAGAGCCTGCCAATAAAAGTAAAATATTGAACTATTAACTAGAGAGACGAAAGGTTCAACTGGCAAAGGAAATTGATAGGTCTTGTAATCTTCTGATTTTTTAACTCCATCCCTATCGTTTCTAAAGTAAGGAACAAAGTTGAAGCGTTTTATATAATAATGAGCGATTCGATGAACATAAATCAAATCACCATTATCTGTTATTTGATTCATAAGAGGCTGATGAGAGAAAAGCTTTTGTGCAATGTCTCTCTCTCTATGATTTCCAAGCTTGGGGAAACCATACTTAATATAGTTCGATAATAAATCGATGTATTCTACATTTGGGAAAATATAGTCTCTAGCATCAGAAAAAAATCTTTGTAGCCGAGTTGTATATTGTTTTGCAGATGAATCCAAAAGATAAAGGAGTATAGATACATTTTGCTTTACCCCTTCAAAAAGTTGCCCAGGATTGGAGTCACTTTCATAGTTAGATAACCATGAAGTTCCCTTAGTGCTTAAGATTTTCTGAATAGAACTTGTTCTTTCGGTACATACAAGGCTCATTGGTACTATCAAACCAAGCAATCCTTGTTTAATTAATAAATTTATGGATCTTTCAGTCACAAATACCCAAAGATTATTAGATTCTATTGTTTGGAAGTTGAGAAGACTATACCCAAGTGAGGTTCGATACTCAACCCAAGGTGGATTGCCGATAATCACATCAAAGCCACCCTGATCGATAATGCTATAAAACTCCACAAACCAATGAAAGGGTTGATGGCTGTCGCGCCATTTTTCAAAGGCAGCAGGTTTATTCACATCAATGCCGTATTCTCTGGCAAGGTAGTGATTCAGTTCCTCATTCAGTTCTGACAAGCGTCGCCGCAGTTCTTTCTTAGCCGTGCGAAAATCCCCCGCATCCATGCCAAATTCGGTTTGCATTTGCCGGAATCGTTGAAAGGCGCGGTCTGCCAGTTCCGCCTTTTCGTTAATCCGGCTGGCATCGTCTTGCAGGTCTAGCTTAAATTGGTCTGCCTCAACCTCAACACTTTTACCTTTTGCCTTTTTACTTTTGACTTCCTCCTGTGTGATGGCTTGGCGCACCTCATCCAAACTGGCAAACCCCACCAGGGTATTCCCAGCCCGAATGTTGAAATCAATATCCGGCAAGGGTTCTAGCTCAAAGTTGGCTTTCTTGGGTTGGGGTTCCATCTGCGCCACCAGCTTCAGGAATAGCCGCAGCTTACAGATTTCCGTCGCTTCCTCCATGATGTCTACGCCATAGAGGTTGTTGAGCATGATGGATTTCAAGACAAAGTAGCGGGGGTTGGGGTGCTTCGCCATCTCCGCCAGCACCTTACGGAAGTATTCATAACGTGGCTTAAGACCCTCACCCCCAGCCCCTCTCCCAGAAC
>JBAUTA010000872.1:0-1889 GCA_049581985.1 Kovacikia sp. | reverse complement strand
AAGTAAGGTTTACTTCCAAGCACGATCGTATTGAATGGGCGCTGGAACAGATTGATGCAGTTGTTTTGCAGCTCGCATTGGCCAGTAAGGATCTCGCAGAAATTCTCTGGCAAGTAGCACCATGTCTGCTTGACCTGTACGAATGATGTGATCCGCTTGTGCAGGTGAAGTAATCATGCCAACCGCACCCGTCGCAATTTTTGCTTCATGGCGAATACGGTTGGCGAAGGATGTTTGGTAGCCTGCACCTGTCGGAATCTTTTCATCGGGGACAATTGCACCTGAGGAGCAATCCATCAGATCTACGCCCAGGGACTTTAATTTTTTGCTCAGTGCAACGCTTTGCTCAATATCCCAAGCATTGGGCACCCAATCTGTAGCGGAAATGCGAACCCAAAGCGGCATTTGATCGGGTAAAATCCTTCGCACGGCTTGTACGACTTCGCACAAAAATCGGATGCGGTTCTCAAAACTGCCGCCGTATTCATCGGTTCGCTGATTGCTTAGCGGCGAAAGAAATTCATGCAGGAGGTAGCCATGAGCCGCGTGGATTTCAATGAGGTCAAATCCAGCTTTGAGAGCGCGCTGAGCTGAGGTAACGAAGGAATTTGTCAATTTTTGAATGTCTTCGATATCCAGTGCCTTGGGCGCAACATTTCCTGGGTGGAATGAAATGGCGCTTGGGGCGATCGCAGTCCACCCTCCTTCAGCTTCAGAAAGTACCCCTTTATCGCTCCAAGGTGGAGACGTACTACCTTTTCGGCCTGCATGAGCCAACTGAATGCCTGCCATGGCTCCGTTTTGATGCAGCAAAACCACAATTCGCGCCAGCATCTCGATCTGATTATCTTGCCAGAGACCTAGATCTTGCGGGGTGATGCGTCCATCTGGTTCAACTGCTGCGGCCTCAGTCATCACAAGCCCTGCCCCACCCACCGCTCGACTCACCAGATGAACCAAATGCCAATCATTTGCGAATCCATCTTCGCTAGAGTATTGACACATTGGAGATACCGCGATGCGATTGCGAAAAGTCACACTACGTTGATTAAAGACCTCAAATAACTGTGGCATGTTTATAATCTCCAAAATCATCGAAAAGAGCTATTTCGTTAGATGGATGCTTAAAAATCTTATGAATGATTAGATGTTTTGTGAAGTTTCAAAGGGAAGATAGTAGGAAAGATGTCAAACCCACAAATGCTTTATCGAGATCTGGGTAGTACTGGAGAAGAGGTTTCGGTGATTGGGTTAGGAGGGTGGCATCTTGGCTTAAAAGTGGTCGATCAAGCGCTAGCGACGCGGATTGTGCGTACTGCAATTGATCGCGGTATAAACTTTATGGATAACTGTTGGGACTACAACGATGGAGTCAGTGAAGTTCGCATGGGAAGAGCGCTTCAGGATGGCTACCGAGATAAAGCTTTTTTGATGACTAAAATTGATGGACGTTCTAAAAAAGAAGCGACTAAGCAGCTAGATGAATCCTTGCGACGCTTACAAGTGGACTATATCGACCTTGTGCAACATCATGAGGTTCTGCGATTTGAAGATCCCCATCGCATCTTTGAAGAAGAAGGCGCTCATGTTGCCCTGCTAGAGGCGCAGAAGGCTGGGAAGCTTCGCTACATTGGTTTTACGGGGCACAAAGACCCTTATATTCACCTGCACATGCTAGAAGTGGCAGACACAATAGGCTTTAAGTTTGATACGGTTCAGATGCCGCTGAACGTGATGGACGCGCACTACCGAAGTTTTGCAAAGCTCGTTGTACCAGAACTGACGAAACGAAACATCGGCATTTTGGGAATGAAAAGCATGGCAAATGGGATTTTGCTTCAGTCCAGCACGGTTACGCCGATTGAATGTCTCCACTATGCGCTCAATCT
>JBAUTA010000871.1:0-3751 GCA_049581985.1 Kovacikia sp. | reverse complement strand
CCCTACGGCTGATTATGTCAGTGGTTTTCAGGTATTTCATGGCACCAGAGACTCCAAACAGTTAGAAGTGGTGCATCTCGAACGGGCTGCCCTTACCGCAGTTAAGGATGGGCGACTAGTTGTTGTTTCTCGATTGATCCATCGATTTGTGACCTGGCTGGAAACAGGCGTGCCTGGTGCGCCCAGTTTTCAGCATGGCTTACGGGTTCAGCATCTCTTAGAAGCAGCCAGGGAATCCCATAAATCCGGCTGTTGGGTTAACTGTTTGATTCCCCCTGGGACTCCTTAAGTAAAGGAGAGACTTCTCGGTTTTGCCTGGGGAAGTTGAGCGATTTCTATAATGTCTGATTGTTCCTTCAAAGGATTGTTTAACCATTCATGAGTGCAAAGTCATATCTGGTGACGGGCGGTACGGGTTTTATTGGTTCAGCCCTGGTTCGTCGTTTAGTGCAGGCAGGATATCGGGTGCGTGTGCTGGATAACCAGTCACGGGGAGTTACCTCCCGACTGGAAGATGTGGCACAGGAGATTGAATTTGTATCTGCCGATATCCGGGACCCGGAGTCTGTGGAAAAAGCAGTGCATGGGGTAGATAGTGTCTGCCATCTTGCCTTCGTTAACGGAACTGAATTCTTCTACAGTAAGCCTGATTTAGTGCTGGATGTGGGTGTCAAGGGGATGGTGAACGTGCTCGATGCTTGTATTAAGCATGGCATCGGAGAGTTGGTGCTGGCATCCAGTTCGGAGGTGTATCAAACGCCACCCTCAGTGCCTACGGATGAGACGGCACCGCTGTCCATTCCTGACCCCCTGAATCCACGCTATTCCTATGGGGCAGGCAAGATAATTAGCGAAATCATGGCGATTAATTACGGCAGAAAGCACTTTGAACGGGTGCTAATCTTCCGTCCCCATAACGTTTTTGGTTGCGATATGGGGTGGGAACATGTGGTCCCCCAGCTTGTTCTCCGCATGAAAGCGCTGTGTCAGCAGTCAGCGGCTGACCCCCTCTCGTTTCCCATTCAGGGAACAGGGGAGGAAACACGCGCATTTGTGTATATCGATGATTTTATTGATGGTTTGATGCTGGTCATGAAGCAGGGTGAGCATCTGGGCATCTACCACATTGGCACGATGGAAGAGGTGACGATCGCCCAAGTCGCCAATCAAATCGCCCACTACTTCGGTAGACACATTCAAATTGTCCCTGGGGCCTCCGCCAAAGGCGGCACCTCCCGTCGCTGCCCTGGCACTGCTAAACTTACCGCCCTTGGCTACCAACCCCGCTACACCTTCCAGAATGCCTTACCCCTGGTTGCCAAATGGTACGATGAGAACTCGCAGAAAGCACCCACTGAGGTTAAGGGGTAAGGGGTGCAGGGTAAGTGATATGAGATAAGCGTAAAGCGTCAAGCGTTGGGCATGGATCATGGGTCATGACCGGGTCTTAATCACACTCTCCCGCCCACCCCACCCTTCTTGCCTCTGTCCCCTGCCTCCCTTACCCACCCCCTCCTCCTTTCCTATTCTCCCTCTACCCCCTATTTACCAATGACAGACTCAAACAAACTCTCCGCAGGTACCGGATCCAGTGTTGTTGTTAAACACTGCCAGGTTTGTGGTTCCACCGATTTGAAATCGGTTCTGTTTTTGGGGTATCTTCCCCCAGTTAACCAGATGCGTCCGATCGGGGAGCCTCCTCATGAGCAACCCGCCTATCCCGCTGAATTGCTCGGCTGTCAAAACTGCCAGTTGATGCAAATTGGTTTGATCGTCGATCCAAACATTCTATTTCCACCGGAATATCCTTACACCAGCGGCACCACAAAGATTTTGCGGGACAACTTTGCCGAGATGTATGAAGAGTGTCAATCACTAATTCCCCTGAAGCCAGAGGACTTAGTGATCGATATTGGCTCCAACGATGGCACCCTGTTGAGCAACTTTAAGAATGGAGGACATCGGGTTCAGGGAATTGAGCCGACGCAGCGGGGTGAGATTGCCAATGAAAAGGGGATTGCGACGGCGATCGCTTTTTTTGGCAAAGAAATTGCCTCTCAAGTCAAAGCTGATCAGGGAACCGCCAAGATTATTACGGCAACCAACGTCTTCGCCCATATTGAAAATATTCATGATATTGTTGAGAATATTTTGCTGCTGCTGGATGAAAAGGGTGTGTTTATCTCCGAGTCTCACTATTTGCTGAGCCTGGTAGAAACCCTACAGTATGACACCATCTATCACGAGCACCTGCGCTATTACTCCCTCCAAAGTTTGCAATATCTGCTCAACATGCACGGGCTCGAAGTTTTCCATGCAAAGCAGATTCCGACCCACGGCGGTTCTATTCGGGTTTATGCTGCCCGTAAAGGCGTTTACCCCATCCAACCGACTGTCCAGGCACTTTTGAACAAAGAAGCCGCTACCGGCCTGGATGCTGAGCAATTGCAAGCATTCAAACAGCAGGTTGTGGTGTCTAAGCTGCAACTCCACAGCCTGTTGCTGGATATCAAAAAGCAGGGACAGCGTATTTATGGCATTGGGGCACCTTCCCGCGCCAGCACCCTGATCAACTATGTGGGACTGGATGACGGTATTTTGGATTGTGTGCTGGAAGTCAAAGGTTCCTATAAAACCGAAAAATACATGCCCGGCACCCTGATTCCTGTAATCGATGAGGCAAAATTGTTTGAGGACCAACCAGAGTACGCCCTGCTGTTGTCCTGGCACATTGCCGATGAGCTTGCCCCCAAGCTGACTCAAAAAGGCTTTAAAGGTAAATACATTGTCCCGTTGCCTGTTCCTAGAATTCTGGAAGTCAAATAAGAAAGAAGAAGGAAGAAAGAAGAAAGGCTTATTTTTTGATTCTTTCTTTTTTAGCCTTCACCCTTCGCCCCTTCACCCCCTGCATCAACCGTGTATTCCCTCGATATTCTGATTCCGGTTTACAACGAAGGCGAGAACATCATTAAAGTGCTTGAGTCCTTGAGATGTTCAGTCAAAACCCCTTTTCGGATTTTGATTTGTTACGACCACGAAACGGATAATACCCTGGATGCGTTAAAGGGTTATGTGAACGCGCCCATGGTGAAGATGGATCTGGTGCGGAACCAGGGTAAAGGGGTGTTTGGGGCTGTGATGACTGGGTTTCGGGCAAGCAATGCCCCAGCCGTCTTAATTTTCCCAGCAGATGATACTTACAATGCTGGTATTTTGGATCAAATGTTCCAGAAGTTTCAGGAGGGTTGTGAGATCGTCGCGGCCAGTCGGTTTATGCCGGGCGGCTGCATGGAAGGTTGTCCCTGGTTAAAGGCAACGCTGGTAAGAACGGCTGCTTTTACGCTCTACTACCTGGCAGGGTTGCCAACCCATGATTCTACCAATGGGTTCCGGTTGTTTTCCCGCCGGGTTTTAACAGAGTTGCCAATTGAGACTGCTCAAGGCTGGGCCTTTAGTCTGGAACTGCTGGTTAAGGCCCATCGGCGTGGCTGGAAGATTGGTGAAGTTCCGGCCCTCTGGTTTGAACGAACCTATGGGAAAAGTAATTTCCGGGTCTTCAAGTGGGTTCCTGTTTATCTGCGCTGGTATTTCTATGCCTTTGCCACGACGTATTTACATAAGAGAAATCCATGAGAGAACGGGTCGGTTTATTGGAGAAGAGTAGAGGCTCCCAGCCCGATGATAAGCCCCCTTCCCCTCTCTTCTACTTTTCCCGCACCATCTCCCCCATTCCCCTTACCAAGCCTCAATG
>JBAUTA010000870.1:0-6626 GCA_049581985.1 Kovacikia sp. | reverse complement strand
GATTAAAGCAGGCACTGTCCAACTGTAAATTCCTCGTAATTCTGGGATAATAACAGGAACAACTTGACTGGACATCAACTGGACACTGCCTCCTATGTGTCCTGGAATCGATACCCGCTCAACAGTTTCATCATCTAAGAATTGGCAAAGTCGAACATAAGTTTGCGGGGCATAAGGACCAGAAGGTAAAATTGCATAAATTGGTGTAGCGTCTAGATTTAGCGTCCAAATTAGTGATTGTGTTTCCCAAGGATTCTGATCGAGATAGTTCAAGAAATGTTTTCTGTCAGTCACATTAGCCCGATCAAGATTAGGAGGCATTGCTTGGGTGAAAGAATCTTGCCGGGCTTGAGTCCCAAAATCAGTTCCCAGTTCTCCTAGAGCATAAACTAGCTGTATCTGTCTGCCTCCACCACAAGAAGCACATTCAGAAGGAGTCACAGAAGCACTCGTTTTATTGTTAGGAGTTGCCATCGTCGGAGTTCCGCTTATTGACCTAGCCGTTGGCACAGATGTTGATGTCTTAGCCTTCGCAGCCTGTAAACCCATCGTTGAAGATTGGGGAAAAGTTTGTTCTACACTCAGGTTAATCTCCTCACTGGGTTGGATCGAGACTTCCTCTGGTTTCCCGTTTGACACTTGTTTAATTCCTCCTTTTGTAATTAGGGTGTATGCCCCAAAAATATTCAGCGTTCCAACAAGACAGCGGCGGCTATCCAAACCCTCTGTTTGGTTGCAAGGCAAGGCACTTAGGAGGATAGCATCACGGATAGCATGGGAATCGACTCTCTCTCCTCGCTGCAATTGAATACTCAGTAATAGAGCAACAATGCCCGTCACAATGGGAGTTGCAAAGCTAGTACCCGTTTTAGCCGCAGTTCCACCACCAGGTATGGCACCCAAGATGTTTTCACCAAGAGCAAGAATGCCTTGTTTTTGGTAAGCTTCACCCCAATTACTAAACCCAATGGGATTTCCTTGGGCATCCATTGCCCCCACCGCCAATACCGACTCAATAGCAGCAGGAACATGAAGACAATCACAGCCATCGTTGCCCACCGCAGCCACAATGAGAACGTTTTTTTCTTGGCATAAACGGATAGCATTAGTAAGAAATTTGTCAGATTCAGCCGATATGGCTAACTGACCACCACTAATGTTAATTACGTTGGCTCCCTGCTCAACTGCTTGCGTAATCGCACGGGCAAGGTCAATCTGGGAACAAGGGGCAAGCCCTCCTTCGCTTCCGTCAGTAAACACAGGTACGATTAAGCCTCGACAATTAGGTGCAATACCAAGAACAGGGCTTCCGTGTTGACCAAAGATGATGCTGGCAACATGAGTTCCATGTTGGGATGCAGAACCTCGATCGGCGGCACCGGGAACTAGGGTTTGAAGCCGAGTAATATTAGCTCCATCGAAGCAGGAATGAGACTGGTCAACCGGACCGTCAAGAACTGCGACACAGATGCCAGGCTCTCCTAGAGATTTCACCCACAGAGATTTGAGTCCTGGCAATGCTAAAATGTCGGTAAAGTCAGTCATCATAGTTGCCATGGATGCACTAATTATCCCTAATCTTTAAGTCATTTGATGACTATTGAAACTTCTTCGGCAAGTAGCTAAGTTGCTAGATACCGGAATTGGAAGAACAGTTAGATATCTGGCTTAATGCGCAGACATCTAAGGAGAAGTATACTCAGCTAACATAGAAAGTCAATTGAAAAATCTTTCGGTGTATTTAATCTACTTTTAATTGAACTAATTAAGTCTGTAATTCAGCGTGAAGTATAGCCCCTGCTGTTCTAACGTCCTCCCTCCTACCTCAAACTGAGTCAGGGGAATGCCCCAATCTAAGCGAGCATTGAAATTGTCCCCCATCTGCCACTGCAAACCCAAACCCAGACTGACCAATGTATTCGGGTTAGGAGTGGGAATCGGATTACGGTCATCATTCCAACCAACGCCAAAATCCAGAAAGGGCGCAACCTGCAACAAGCCTTTAACGCTGTCCACCCGCAATATAGGCAACCGCACTTCCGCCGAAGCAAAAACCCCATTATCCGTCAGCAGCAAATCCTGCCGATAGCCTCGAACGCTATACAGCCCCCCTAAAGCAAATTGTTCTAAAGGCACCAGAGGATTCGTTGACAACTGGAAGGACGAACGCAGTACCAACAAAGTATCAGGTGCCAATAGCCGCACATACTGTCCCTGCCCGAGCCAATCGAAAAATTGACCATTTGGAGTAGTAGCACCAGAACCACCTAATCCCAGACTGAATTGAGAGCGAAGTGCCAAAACATCCTGAGAACTACGTTGCGTCCAATCCTGAAAAAACCGCAGAGCAGAAACTTCAGTTTGTCCCTCATTGTTTGCCCCCGGCGAGAGAGGAAAGCCTACTCCTAAAAGCGTGGTTTTACTTTCCTCGTGGGCTGCAGTTAGCCCCAAAGCCAATTCCTGGGCAGGAGTTTGCTTTACAGGCTGGCGGAAAGTCAAGTCATAATAACGGGAGTCGCCCGTAATATCCAGTTGATTGAAAGGAGCCTCAACCACCTGAGTATTATTAAACTGGCCCGACAGTTTAATCGTGCCATTGTAGGGATTGATGGGAATAGTATAGTTAGCGTAAACAGCATTACTGCCATCCGTATTAGCGTATTCTACATTCAAGCCATCGCCAAAGCCGCTCAAATTGCCTTGGTTGAAGCGCACCCCCCGTTCAAAGCTACCGATACTCTTCACCCTGCCATTATCGGCAAAGAGTTCAACATTAGAAGTGACTGCCTCTTTGACGTTCACAGACAGAACACTCAATTGCGGGCGAGAACCCGCCGACAAGTCAGCAGAGATATTCTGAATCAGGGGATTAAGCTGTAAAACTTGTAAAGCTTCTAGCAGTCGATTTTGATTAAGTGGTCTATCCGTTGCTAACGCCAGCCGACTGCGCACATAATCAGGATTCAAGCGCCCGTCAACGGTAACGCGGATTTCTTCGACCCCTCCTTCGATGACCTGGATTTTGACCACCGCCCCCTCCCTAGGGAAAGTTTGCTCCGCCGGAATCACAGCCCCAGAATTGATGTATCCCTCATCCGTGTAGAGTTTGGTTACGGCTGCCTCAGCTTGCAGCATTTCGGCAAAGGTAATGGGGCGGTTGGTGAAGGGGGCAGTCACCTGGGTTAACTTTTCGTCGCTAAAAGCCGTATTGCCAGCAAACTCGAAACGGGTAACAGTGATAGTCCCTGGAATGCCAAGACGTTCCTTGGGGGAGGGAACTGTTGGAGTTGGAAGTTGGAGAGGCGGTTCCAGTGCTGGTTGCGGAATAGGAATGGGTACTGGCGGTTTAGGCGGAAGCGGAAAAGGGAAGGGCTGTTCCTGCGGTCTAATTGGTTCAGGAATCTGAGCTAAGACGCGATCACAGGAGATGGTGACGGACACCCCCAGCATCAAGGAAATATTTAACAAACACCAGAAGGGCTGAACCCAAACTATCCTCATTCTCAATCCGATTGAACAATCCTCACCCACCTTATTTGAACAGAAGAACAATAAATCAAGCTGACAAAACGCGGCGGAAATACTCTCGGTACAAATTGCATCGAGGCATCACCTGATTGTCCTGTTGCTGCACCAACCCCATACTGTGTAATTTATAAATCTGCATCGACTCTAATTCCACCGGTTCCCTGGAGGCGACTACCTTTTGCAAGGCCTGAGCCAATTCCGATGCCTGTTGTAGCACCTCCAATTGTCGCCGCAGGTGATTACCAAAAATTCCTACTTCTGTAGGAGCATCTCGCAATAGCTGTTCTAGCGTCAATTTCCCGGAACTAACCTCGTACAGGGCCATGCGCACCAGGTAGGGATGTCCTCCCACCATCTTCATCAATTCCTCTACCTGATACTCCTGCCAATTCAGTCCATGAACGCTAGCCAAAGATAGCACTTGCTTTGAGTCAAATTCCAGCAACTCCACCGGAACCCCTGCATTAAAAGGAGATTGATGCATATCCAAAGGAACATAACATTCTGTCGAGTGCGCCATCAATAAGCGCAATTGTTTCAATCGCCCAGAAATCTTCCCTTTCTCATGCCAGCTTCGCAGCATCCCCAAAAAGTCTTCCACGACATCAGGATAGGGAAAAACCCGATCCACGTCATCCAACCCTAAAACCAAAGGACGGTCTATAGCTGGCAATAAATATTCCTCAAAATAAACCGTACAGTTATCGTTGCTGCCTAAAATTTCCGTATCCCAATAATCTTTTATGCGATTCTCTAACTCTAACTGCCGTCCCACCATCAAACAAAACCAGCGGAGAAACTTATCCAAATTTTTGATAATCCCTCCCTCGACACTGCTCAAATCCAAGTACGCTGTCCGATAATTGAGGGATTGCCCATGAGCTAAAATCCTTGCCATCAGAGAGGTTTTGCCCATTAGCTTCGGTGCTTTAATCCGCACTAAGGCTCCTGGCTTCCTGATTTCTTGATAAACCTGCTCTTCAAGGGGAGCGCGTTCCAGGTAAAAAGGGGAGCCAAGGGGGACTGCACCGTTGGGGTAGCAAAGCGACATATCCTGTTCGGCATCCTTCCACTCACGGGTTTCAGGAGTTTTGTCTATAGTCCGGGATGAAACCTCCAAATCCAGCGTGGAGATTTCCCTCCAATCCAGCGCCAATCGCTGACAGAGTTCTTCAAAAGTTCCGTAGTCAACAGGCTTACCCCTAAGGAAATTGCTGACAGTGGCTAGAGAAAACCCCACATCCTCAGCCAAAAAGCGCTGACTGGGAAAGCCGTTACGTCTGAGTGCCAGTTTGACTTTGTCAAGGCAATCCTGCTGGACTCTAAGTGATCTGGGCATGGAAACCTCCATAACCAATCACCTAAAGCCTACATGATAAAAGTCAAAACGGAAGTAGTCACACATACATGTATTAATTCATAAAAAAGTACGCACCAGTCAGCAACAAGTCAGTCACAAGTTAGTAAATCTCAGGCTTGAACTCAGTTATCAGTGGATTTTGATAAATATATAAGGTTCAAGCAAACTGAATCTGATATTCAACCAAACTCATTCTCAAAGGAGAAAGAGAAATGAAAGACTCGCATTTAACAGATAAGGAAAGGTTTCTATACCCTTGCAGTCGCTACTATGGTCATCCTTCAAATCAAGTCTTTAACGCTAATCTCCAGGAGTTTGTACAAAGAGCTGGAATCATTGCCAGTTTGGAAACGGCTGGCAAGATCTCTACCAGCGAAGCTTATAGCAAAATTGAATTACTTTGGGAACAATTAACTTTCAGTATGAAGGAATTAGAAACTGACGCTATTGCTGCCAGGGCACGCGCATCTTATTTTTAAAACACTTGTTGGACAAAGGTTTTGCACATTGTTGAATTTTGCAACCAAAAAGAAAAAGCCTTGCTGGGCAAAGCTTCCAGAATTTAGATGTGCTTACCCTATGCAGGATGCGTAGACGGGATTATGGGTGATGAAATCATCCAAGGCAATAACTTTATGAAATTTTAGGAGATAAGATGAATACTATTTTGGTAAATGATGCTAATCCTGAAACCAAAAACCTCTTAATGAAATGCTTGGTAACAGCAGGATTTGAAGTTCTTAGCACAGAGAATGGTCTTGTTAGTGTTCAGTTAGAGCATGAGAAATTCTCTACTCCCATCGCAAGTAAAAACTCAAATGCTTCTCAGTCCATATTTCCATCTATTTCCCGATTGCATGAAGTCTTCAATTTCATTGAGTTAAACTATCATCAAAGTATTGGCCTAAAAGAAGTAGCTCAAGCAGTAGGTTACTCCTCCGCCTACTTAACCGACTTAGTACGAAGACTTACCGGAAAAACAGTTAATAATTGGATTATCGAGCGACGAATAAAGGAAGCAAGCACCTTGCTTTTAGAAACTAATTACCCCATAAATGAGATTGCATTAAAAGTAGGCTATCAGAATATCAATCATTTCTACCGACAGTTTCGTAATTACTATAAACATACTCCCCGAACTTGGAGAGAAATTTGGCGTTGCAAAGAAGCTTAAAATGAACGACCCAACCGTAGCAAGCTTCGGAATAGCTGAAGCAAAAACAGCCTTATTTATTGAATCTCGGCTCCGTTTATCTTGAGAATTGGAGGCTTAGATGCAAGTCATTTAAGGGCTAAAAGCATTACTTCATAAGACTCTTGGCAAGACAGGCATAACTATAGTTTTCAAGCTGGACGAGCTTTAGCTTATTCTTCTTCCCTTCCTTGCTCTTGAATATGTCGTGTTATCTCCATCCTTCTAATAGAGACACTTTCACTCCAAAATTTTTCATCCATAATTGCTTAGAATCTCTAACAATCTGGTAAACATTAGAGCTCCGTTGATAGATTATATTGCTGACCTCACGGTCGGCATACTGCTTATTTCAATCGCAGGAAGTTGCAGGGTATGCGCAGTTGTTTTTAGATCAAGGGTGCTCGCTGGAGCGAGTATTATAGCGGTTCTCATATGAGTGCACTACAAACTGAGGCATCAGGAGCGACGTAGTAACAGCAATGAGTGAACCACCCAATCATGTCTTTGCTTGTGACTGCATTGAATGCTTCAGTGATGGCTTGA
>JBAUTA010000869.1:0-4048 GCA_049581985.1 Kovacikia sp. | reverse complement strand
GGCCTGTTCAGCAAACAGAGTCAGGCTATCTTCGCCAAATAGGGGAACGGGACGCTGCCATAGTCGCAGATGAACATACCAGGTGGGATCGGAGATCGCCTGCTCCCGATTGTCAAATTCACCAGATAGATAGCGGGCAAGGGTAAGGAGGAAGGGGGGCATGGGGCATGGGGGAGGGTAGAGGGTAGGGGGTAGACTTTTCCCCTTTACCTATGCTTTCCTCCCTTCCTCCTTCACTCAAAGCTTGGCAAAGTCGTCGTCAAGCGAGACAATAGAATTTATGTTGCCCACTCTAACTTTTGCTGTGAATAACGTCCGGACTGTCTCAGAAACGAAGCGAGCCTTCTATACCATCCACACTCGCCCGATTAATTCAATCTACCGCAGGGTGGTGGAAGAGCTGATGGTAGAAATGCATCTGCTGGCAGTGAATGCGGATTTCCGCTACGACCCGATCTATGCCCTGGGTGTAGTTACTGCTTTTAATGGCTTTATGCAGGGATATCGTCCGGAGGCAGATATTTCCTCTATTTTTGAGGGGCTTTGCAAAGCATTGCAGGAAGATCCAAATCGCTACAGGCAGGAAGCAGAGAGGTTGTCTGCGATCGCCAACCGTCTGTCTGGGCAGGAACTAGTCTCCTGGTTAGAACAGTCTTTACCGATCTCCGATGCGGGTGATTTACAAGAAACTGTCCGGGCGATCGCCCACAATCCCCAGTTCAAATACAGTCGTCTATTTGCGATCGGGGTCTATACCCTGTTAGAGCTGACTAATCAGGAGTTGGTGAAGGAAGAATCTCAACGCTCCGAATGGTTAAAGAAAGTTTGTGCGGCCCTCAATCTGCCGGAAGAGAAGTTCCAGAAGGACTTAGAACTGTATCGCAGTAATCTGGAAAAAATGGCCCAGGCGCGGATTGTCATGGAAGATGCCCTGCAAGCCGAGCGCAAAAAGCGGGAAGACCGCGAAAAAGCAAAAGCAGCCGCTGCCTCAACACCTCCGGCGGATGCCCCAGATTCTAAAGGGGAAACTGCTTCGGGTACTTAAGCTCAACCTTCCCGTGCCCCTGGCTTGTTCCTTTGAAATTGAAGTCATCTCCAACGCTCCGATTCCGCGTCATTACCTTTCCTACCCTTTATAGCGGTTTGTTATAGATATGTGAAGCACAGTGGGGCGGAAATTACCCTCACTTTGCCTCACACCCTTGAAAAAGGCTATGCTTTTGGTTAGGCTCCTTGCGGGAATCTCTCCCAAGTTCGGGTGAGGGTAAGGAAATTGGGATTGGAATACTATGATTTAGGTGAACTTCTATTTCATATCACTGGAGTAAATCATGGGTATGCAGGTTCCTCCGACTGAGCAACAGGGACATTATCGGTATAATCCAACCGCTCTAGACCAAAAAGGACCAGCACGCCTTTTCCCATACGCTGGAGAGGACGGGGTTCTACGCTATGTTTTGACTCAGCTTCGCCACAATCTGCTTGCCCAAGGAAAGCTTTCCCAACCCTGGACTCTGCTGCTGCAACAGCTCGAGCGTTCTGGCCGCCAACTCAACAATGGGTGGTCCTTAGTCTCTACCTTTCTGGTAGACCTGGAAATTTTTCAGTCAGGATGGTTTAACTTTAACCTGCCGCCCGATGAACAATTTAGCGTTGATTTTGTTCGGCAGCGCCGGACGATGAGCAAAGTGCTGCTAGCGGCAAAGGGGGCTGCTAAACCCTTGACGTCGAAGGACCCGGACGCCGACAGGCTACTGCCCCGATCGCGCTTCTATGAGATGCTAGAAGCAAGGGGACAGGTAGAATATCAGGTTGATCCACCTACCCGACCGCTAATCGCTAAAATTTTTGAGCGCGATGGGGAGTTGAGCGATCGGGAATTTGCCAGGCAACGGCTGGCTGGGCAAAATCCCATGGTGCTGCGTCGGGTGCAGCCTGCGGATCAGCCCAGTTTGCAACCCTGGCTGCATCAATCCCACACCTTAACCGATGGTAGCCCGCTTGACCTGACCCAGGCCGCAGATGCCAATCGTCTGTTCGTTGCCGACTATCCCATCCTGCAACATCTCACCGACTCAGATTTGCAGCCGGGGCGGTATGTTGGCAGTCCGATCGCCCTGTTTTATCGGGCGGATACGGGCTTAGAACCAGTTCTGATCCAACTACAGAAGGGGCGGGTGGTCAAACCAACTCACGCTCCCGGTGCCGTAGATGATTGGATGCGGGCCAAGCTCTACGTGCAAACTGCGGATGTGACTTTTCATGAGCTAATTTCTCACCTGTGCTATACCCATCTGGCAATGGAGGCGTTTGCGATCGCTACTCCTCGCCAACTGCCCGCCAGCCATCCGCTCCATCGCCTGCTGCGCCCCCATTTTCAGTTTCTGCTGGCAATTAACACCCGTGGCAATGCCATCCTATTAGGGGAAGAAGCGGCGATTGACGAACTCATGGCTCCTACCCGCAATGCCTCGCTTAGCTTGATAGATCGAGCTTTCCGGGAGCGTCCCTTTCAGGACTACGCCTTACCCACCGATATTCAGCGGCGCGGGGTAGGGGCAGAGTTTTTACCGGAGTTTCCCTACCGGGATGATGCGCTGCTTCTGTGGGAGGCGATCAGCCGCTACGTGACCCGCTATTTGCAGCGCTACTATCCGGACGATCGGGCAGTTCAGCAGGATACTTACCTGCAAAGCTGGGGAGCGGAATTGGGCGTACCTTTAGATGCCTCCCGGTCTTACTCAGAGTTTCCCCAGGCTCCCTCCTGGTTGCCTAAGGACTGGGTTACCAGTACCGGCTTAAATCTGGAACATTTACCGTTCTATCCGCGGATTCCTGAATTTCCGTCAATGCAGGCCGGAGAATTGCTCAGCCTGCAACAATTGATCGAGATCGCAACCCAAATCATCTTCACCTGTGGGCCGCAGCACGCTGCAGTCAACTTCAGCCAGTTTGACTACGTGGGCTATGTTCCCAATGCGCCCTTTGCACTTTACAGCCGACCTGATACCTCCGCAGGGCTGGAAGATTTATTGCCCCCTTCAGCCCAGGAAATGGATCAAATGGCATTGGCCTTTGCGTTGAGTGGGATTCGTTGGGGACAGTTGGGAAGCCCTGAGTTAATTCGGTTTCAAGATGGCGGCGATCGCAGAATTCTGGAACAATTTAACCATGAGCTAGAAGAAATCGAGGACACCATTACCCATCGGAATCAACAACGTCTGGCCAACAGTGGCATTGAGTATCCCTATCTGCTCCCCTCCCGAATTCCCAATAGCATTAACATTTGAGACTAGCAGCCTGTCGGGGAGACTCTCCTCGTTCCCAGGAGGATCCTGGGAATGCTTGTCTGGAGGCAGAGCCTCCAGTTTTACGTTGCTAGGCAGAGCCTGGTAACGAGAACTTCGATTACTCCGACAGGCTACTAGGGGACGGTCGAGACTGTTTTTAGGGGATTGAAACTTTAAACCACCCTGAAAACCAGTTTTGTAGATTTGAAGAAGTCCCGCCAATCTATCCTGACGAACCCAGTCAGTGAATGGAATTAAACCTAAAAGGCTTTCTCCTCTCTAAGAGGATGTTTTAAAAGTCCCTTATGGTGTATCAAAACTACCCAGATCCCCTTAAATCCCCCTTAAAAAAGGGGACTTTCAAGCCTGTTCCCCCCTTTTCAAAGGGGGCTAGGGGGGATCTTGAAGTGTCTAACATTCACAGCCTATACCTTTTCAAACACCCTCTAACCCATCTCCTGGGCATAGGAGAGCCAGATAATCCGTTTCTTTCCCGCAGCAAAGGGATTGAGAAAAAGGGCACCTATAGGGGAAACCCGTCTCATCCCAATTTAATTAGAGAAGGCGGTAGATCAGACCCCTCCCAACTTCCCCTTGCTAAGGGGAAGTTGGGAGGGTGGCGGGGGAGAGGTGTCGTGATCACTGTTTAAATCGACAAATAGCTGGGTGCAATTACACTAAAGATAATTTGGAGGTAGAGGGGGTGGAATCCTCTGCCTGGGGGTAGCGATCCCCTTTAACCCCACGGCCTGACCAAA
>JBAUTA010000868.1:0-8387 GCA_049581985.1 Kovacikia sp. | reverse complement strand
GCTATAAACCAGTTCTTTAGCATCGACTGGAAGCCTAGATTACAGATGGCGTTTGACAATCATCCCATGACCTGAATGAAGTTATTAACCACGTATCGTTCTAAGCTATAAGCTAAAACTCAACTATCTTCGAGGTTCCAGGAATGTCAGCAGATCGGGTGCAACCCAAGGTCATTATTCATGGTGGAGCGGGCAGCTCACTCAAGGGCAAGGGGGGCGCTGAAGTTGTGCGTCAATCCCTGTACAGGGTCATTGATGAGATTTATGCCCTGCTGTTAACAGGTGCAAGCGCCCAGGCATGCGTGGTCCAGGGATGCCAACTCCTGGAAGATGATCCCCGCTTTAACTCTGGAACCGGATCGGTCCTGCAATCGGATGGACAAATCCGCATGAGCGCTTCATTAATGGACGGTAGCACCCAGCGATTTAGCGGCGTAATTAATGTCTCACGAGTAAAAAATCCAATTACCCTGGCACTGGAATTGCAAAACTCCCACGATCGCGTGTTGTCTGACTACGGAGCCTCTGAGCTATTGCGTGAGCTGGCAATTCCCACCTACGATCCCCTGACGGAGATCCGGTTGCAGGAATGGACGCTAGAGCGCCAGGGTAACTTTAGGAGAGAAATGGCAGGAGTAATTGCCGAGCGAGAGCTGGTGGAAGAGGGAGCCAGACGCGGAACGATTGGCGTTGTCGTTTTGGATAGTCAGGGAAATCTAGCCGTGGGAACCTCAACCGGTGGTAAAGGCTTTGAACGGATTGGGCGGGTTAGTGATTCTGCAATGCCTGCTGGAAACTATGGCGCAAACCAGGCAGCCGTTAGCTGTACTGGCATTGGTGAAGATATTATTGATGAATGTCTGGCAGCCAAGATTGTCATTCGAGTGACGGATGGGATGCCCCTCCAAGCTGCCTTTGAGCGCTCCTTCCGGGAGTCCCATCATAATCATCGAGACCTGGGCGCAATTGGGATTGACCACAGGGGGGCGATCGCCTGGGGCAAAACGAGTGAGGTCTTGCTTGCCGCCTATCATACGGGAGAAAAAGTTGGAGATACCCTCGATTGGGTTGGAGAAAGCTTGGTTGGCTGGATTTGAGGAGAGTACTCCAAGGGCAGGATGATAGAGCCGTAGCCATACTGATTAGGACAGGGGGCAGGGGTGGAGCCTCTGGCTGGGGGCAATGACCCCACTCCTCCTGAATCCTCTGTCCTAATCAAACTGGCGACAGCTATAAAAGGGTCGGAGGGGTTCTTAACCGCCCCTAAGGGGTACGAATGGGACCGTTGTAGTTCACTGTAGTGCGCCAGCCCTTGATCGAAACTGTCACGACACTTTCGATCGTAGGAGTCGCAGCGGGTGCCCCCCCGTAAAACGTAAAGGTTACGGTCCCATCGCCATTCTCTACAAACCGGGTTTGCTCCACAGGTCCATGCATTAGTGCTTCAGCGCGATAGTACCGGAGTCCCCCATTTCGTTCCTCCGCTGCCTGACGGGCATAATTTTTTGCCCGGTTCAGGTTTACAAGGGTGTTACGGTAAGTCACAACGCTAGTTGTTTCGGTCTGTTCGGTGGTTTGATTGCTGCTTTGGGCAACAACCTGGGCAACAACCGGTAAACCACTGACGCCGATCGCGATCAAGGCAAGGCTGAAAAGAAATAATTTGTTCATAAATTTGTTTATCATCCAAATGTCGGTTGCCTAACTCATCCCTTCTGAGTCCCCTCTTCCAGGATGCTCTGGGTAAAACCGGAATATGCCTATTCCATCCCCACTTAAAGAATAAGGGTTCCACCCCTGAAATAATTCTTGCCAGATCACCTGGATCTTCTCCCTTGGCCAAATAGGACTCCCTAAAAATCAATCGGGATCAAATAGAGTTCTGACCATTGCGGGTTTAGCCAGCAAATTTGGAGAAGCGCCCATCATAATAGAGCTTTGAATCCATGAAAAATTGGGTGTTGCTGAAAAGTAGAATGATTGGGAACGAAGTTCCTATCATTTAGCCCTAATTTCATCCCAGGATTCAGCAACGTCGAGCTTGCTTTAGAATCCCCGCTGGTTGATCCCTGGCTATGAGCTATTGCCTCAACCCCGATTGTCAGAAACCTCAGAATCCGGACACGATCGAACACTGCCGGAACTGTGGCGCAAAATTGCTGCTCAAAGATCGCTACCGACCGATTCAGCCGATCGGTCAGGGAGGTTTTGGCAGAACGTTTCTGGCGATCGACGGAGATAAGCCGTCTAAACCGCGCTGTGTGGTTAAACAATTTCTTCCAACCTCCCACAGCGTCCAGTATTTAAAGAAGGCAGCCGACCTGTTTGCCCAAGAAGCACTGCGTTTGGAAGAGTTGGGCAACCATCCTCAAATTCCGGCATTGTTGGCCCACTTTAGCCAGGATCAGCACCAATATCTGGTGCAGGAGTTTGTGAACGGGAAAACTCTCACAGAAGTGCTCCAAGAGCAGGGAGTATTTAACGAGAGCCAGATTCAGGCCGTGTTGATCAGTCTGCTGCCTGTACTGGAGTTTATTCATTCCTATGGCATTATTCACCGGGACATTAAGCCCAGTAACATTATTCTGGTTTCTGGTAAGCAGGGGGCCAGGGGGCGCGGGCAGGGGGGGCAACCGGACTGGGGAGGCATTCTGCAAGCGCTATCGCTGGAGACAGCCCAGGGTTTTCGGGATTTTGTCGGGAGTCAGTTTCAGTTCAGCGAGTTTTTAAGTCAGAGTTTATCGTCACCACCGAGGGAGTTGGCGATCGCGGATTATGGTCGCTGGCAGTGGATAGCGTCCCAGTTCTCCAGCTATGCGGATCTTACCTATTCCCAGCGGCAATATCTGGTAGCGGATACCAGTCGTCTGCTGTATGAAATGCGCTGCAAGTATGAGCAAAACGGCGCACTGGGAGCACCGGGGTTACATCTGGTTTTAGTAGACTTTGGGGCGGCAAAGGCGGCAACCGCTTCGGCATTGATGAAAACGGGAACAACCATTGGTAGCCCTGAGTATGTGGCCCCCGAACAAGCCAGGGGTAAAGCGGTGTTTGCCAGTGATTTATATAGCCTGGGAATTACCTGTATTCATCTGCTGACGGGACGATCTCCCTTTGACCTGTTTGATCCCAATCACGATGTTTGGATTTGGCGACGCTACTTAATCGGTCCCCTTGGCGAACCCTTAGGACGCATTTTGGATCGATTGCTAGAGCCAGGGCTGAATCGACGCTATGCCTCAGCAGCAGAGGTGTTGCGGGATCTGGAACCACCCCCTCAACCGCCACAGGTTCACCTTGCAGCCAATGAAACGCTGGCGACAGCCAAACCCCGATCACGTCCAACTTCTCCGGTTCCGCCTGCTGTTTCACCGCAACCTGCCGCCCAACCTGCGACGAAACGGCGCTCACCTAAAAAGAGCACTGCCCCAACCCCAACCTGGCAATGTCGTCACCGATTTATCAGCCTGGGAAAGGTGTATGCTCTTGCCCTCAACCCAATCGGGGCAATTTTGGCAAGCACCAGCGGAACGACCATCAAGCTTTGGGATAGTCAGACAGGACAACCCATCCGGAATTTGACCGGACATTTGGACATTGTCTATTGCCTGGCCGTTAGCCCAGACGGTGAAGTTCTTTTTAGCGGCAGCGCTGATAAAAGCATTCGCCTGTGGAATCTTCACACGGGCCAACGGCTGGGAACGGCTAACCTGCACACCGATACGGTCCTCAGCCTTGCCCTCAGCCCCGATGGGCAATTTCTTGCCAGTGGCAGCCTCCATGATCCGATCAAACTCTGGGATCTCAGAAATCACTATGAGAAAGGCGAACTGCAAGGGCACTCTGGACGAATTGAGGCCCTGGCATTCAGCCCTGATGGTGCCATCCTGGCGAGTGGCAGTGGGGACACCAGCATCATGCTGTGGGATATGAATACAGGTCGGGAGTTGCGGGTGCTTAAGGGGCATACCCAACCGATCGCAGCCCTGGCATTCAGCCCTGATGGCAAAACCTTTAGTAGCGGCAGTTGGGATGGCACGGTCAAACTGTGGAGTACCCAAACCTGGCGAGAAAAGCGCACGCTGGCAATCGAGTCGGGTCGAGTCAGTGCGATCGCCTACAGCCCCGATGGCAAAACCCTGATCACCGGCAGCGATTCCCTCAAGCTCTGGAATCCTCGCACTGGCAAAGACATCAATCTCCTGACCGAACATCCGACGTCAATTTCATCGGTGGTGTTTAGCGGTGACAGCAAAACTTTTGTCAGTGCCAGTTGGGATGGAGCGATCAGGATTTGGGGAGCTTAACGGGATGCTGTCAGCGCTCGATCGCTAATATGTCCGAGGATAGAATCGACGTTCTTGCGGGCATCTCCAAACAACATACGGGTGTTTTCTTTATAAAACACGGGATTGTCTACCCCTGCATAGCCGCTTGCCATGCTGCGTTTCATGACGACTACGGCTTTAGACTTCCAGACCTCTAAGACGGGCATGCCCGCGATCGGACTATTCGGATCTTCAAGCGCACTGGAGTTTACGGTATCATTCGCTCCAACAACCAGCACTACGTCAGTTTCGGGGAAATCTTCATTGATTTCTTCCATCTCCAACACAATATCGTAGGGCACATTTGCCTCTGCTAGCAGAACGTTCATGTGACCAGGCATGCGCCCAGCAACCGGATGAATGCCAAACCGAACTTTAACGCCAGTTTCCCGCAAACGCTTGGTAATCTCTGAAATCGGATACTGGGCCTGCGCCACCGCCATACCGTAACCGGGGACAATAATCACACTTTTGGCCTCTTCCAAAAGCATTGCGGTTTCTTCAATTGTTGTAGAAATCACTTCTCCCGCAGGTTGGCTAGCCTGGCTGGCAGTGGAGGTTCCCGCTCCAAAGCCACCCAGAATGACACTGATAAAGGAACGGTTCATGGCACTGCACATGATGTAGCTGAGGATGGCACCACTGCTCCCCACAAGCGCGCCGGTAATAATTAACAGATCGTTGGAGAGCATAAAGCCCGCCGCTGCTGCTGCCCATCCAGAATAGCTGTTGAGCATGGAGATGACCACGGGCATATCCGCTCCCCCGATCGCCATCACCAGATGAATGCCCAGAACACAGGCGATCGTCGCCATAATTAACAAGGCTTGCAGTCCTGTGAGCAGACTCCCCCCCATAAACTCATAGCCTAACCAGAGACACGCTGCCAGCATCCCTAAGTTAAGGAAGTGGCGAGCGGGCAACATCAAGGGCTTACTACTAATAATCCCGCGCAGTTTACCAAAGGCGATAATCGAACCCGTAAACGTAACCGCACCGATGAAGACGCCAATAAAAATCTCAATTTCGTGGATCGTTGACTCCACGCCAGTCAAGGTGGAATCGGGATTGAGATAGTTAGCAACTCCCACCAGAACCGCCGCCAGCCCCACAAAACTATGGAGGATTGCCACCAGTTCTGGCATGGAGGTCATCGCCACCCGGGAAGCCACGATCGACCCGATAATTGCCCCTGGAACAATCACACCTAAAAGTAGACCGTAAGCATTCACACTACTAATGGCCGTTGCAACGAAAGCAATCAGCATCCCGGCAATGCCAAACACATTTCCGCGCCGAGCTGTTTCCTGGTTAGATAAACCTCCCAGGCTGAGGATAAATAAAGCGCTCGCCGCAATATAGGCGATCGTTAGCAGATTGGTGGACATGGTGATTGAAATTTTGTAGGGAGTGGGGGGAAGGAAAGCAGGGGAAAGCAGAGGCAGGAGAGGCAAAAGAGGCAGCAAGAATCGATCATTTTTGCCCTCTCATTTTTGCCCTCTACCTTCTGCCCTAACCCCTATCTTTTCTGAAACATCTTCAACATGCGCTGAGTGACCAAAAAGCCACCGGAGATATTGATGGTGCCGATGAGGATAGCGAGCGCACCCAAAATAGTTGTGGCGGAGGTGGGTGCCCCAGAAATTTGGAGCATGCCACCGATGATGATGATGCCGCTAATGGCGTTAGTGACGCTCATTAAGGGAGTGTGCAGAGAGGGAGTCACATTCCAGATCACCTGATAACCGACAAAACAAGCCAGCACGAATACGGTGAAATGGGACAGGAAGGAAGGCGGCACAACGGCACCAATGCCGACCAGTGACAAGCCAGCCAGAACCAACCACAGCAGTCCTGTATTGACCTTTGAGGATTTGGCTGGTTCAGCATGGGCGGACGGGGTTGCGGCAACCTGTGCTGGAGCAGGTTTGGGAGCCTCCGGAGGAGCAGGGGGTTTGGGCGGGGGATAGGTGATCTCGCCGTTATGCAGCACCAGAGCTCCCCGAATCACTTCATCTTCCAGGTCTACCTTATAGTCGGTGCCCCCTCCCATATCTTCCAGGAGGTAGCACAGGTTCTTGCCATAAAGCTGACTGGCTTGATTGGCCATGCGGCTAGGAAGATCAGTCAGGCCAATGATGGTGACCCCGTTATAGCGATAAACCTCACCGGGCTTAGTGACTTCACAGTTGCCTCCCTGCTCTGCTGCCATGTCTACGACAACCGAGCCTTCCTTCATGCTTTCCACCATCTCGCGGGTGATCAGCACAGGCGCTCTTCTACCGGGGATTAGGGCTGTGGTGATGATGATATCTACTTCCTTTGCCTGGGCAGCAAACAGCGCCATCTCTGCTTTGATGAACTCTTCGCTCATCACTTTGGCGTAACCGCCCTGCCCCGTTCCATCTTCGGCAAAATCCAATTCTAAAAACTCGGCTCCCAGGCTTTGGACCTGCTCCTTAACCACAGGGCGGGTATCAAAGGCCCGAACGATCGCTCCCAACCCTTTGGCAGTGCCGATCGCCGCCAACCCAGCAACCCCGGCCCCAATAATCATGACCTTGGCAGGAGGAACTTTTCCAGCGGCTGTAATTTGCCCCGTGAAGAAGCGCCCAAAATTGTTAGCAGCCTCGATCACCGCCCGATAGCCGGCAATATTTGCCATGGAACTGAGCGCATCTAACTTCTGGGCGCGGGAAATGCGAGGAATCGCATCCATCGCCAGCACAGTTGCTTTGCGAGTGGCCAGTTGGCTCAGTAACTCTGCATTTTGGGCAGGGTAAATGAAGCTGATCAGCGTCCTACCCTCTGGCATCAGTTCAACTTCGTGCTTACCCAGGGTTGGATTTAGCTCTGGGGGGCGGACTTTGAGAAAAATTTCCGCCGATTCCCAGAGGGTCTGGGCATCCGGCACAATCTGGCAGCCAACCTGCTCGTAAGCGCTGTCGAGAAAGTTTGCAGACTGCCCGGCTCCACTTTCTATCAGAACCTGAAAGCCCATCTTCTGCAAAATTTTGGCGGTATCTGGTGTAGCAGCAACCCGACACTCATTCGGATAAATTTCTTTCGGAATCCCAATTTTTATGGTCCCCTGGGCTTCTGCTAGAGGAGACTCGTTTGTTTCAACATTTTTTTCAACAGTAATGGTCATGAGTGCTTCCAACTCTCACTGTTAACTGAACAACTAATAACTGAACGACTAATAATTGAACGCTAATTAAACGACTTGCAATCAGGACACCCAGGCAACAATCGCCCTTCCGCATTTCCGGCAGATACTAAATCTTGCCTATAAAAACACCCTAATCCAGGTGATGCCAGACAACCTTATCTGACAGCCCAACATTTAAAAGCCTAATCAACTAAAAGCCTAATCAACGGTTCATTGTGCAACATCCAGAAAATTTTTGGACGTTCTGCAGGAATTCTCAATGTATACCATGTAACTCTTCGCATCCTATAAGCGATCCGAATCCCGAATCGGTATCTTTAACGTTGTCTTATGATTCGGCTTGAGTGATTACGTGACGAAGAATAAAGAAAGTTCATAAATATTTAAGATACGATGGGGTTCGGTTGGTCTGATTGACCTGGGAACTTTCACCTCGCGGGAATCCGTCTAGCATTTTGAGGGCGATCAATCGGTGTCCTTACTTTTGCGGATCCTGATAGAGTCATAGTATTAAAGATCCCATCATCAAAGTTCCACAACTCGCTCAACTTAATCTCTGCCAATCGGTTAAACAGCTTATGGTTTCTAAATCTTTTGTACGACGTGCCCTGTCTGGCTTGGCGATCGCAGGTTGTCTGGTGGCAGGACTCCCAACGCTTGGCCTTGCAGATAGCCTACCCGGATTCACGCTTTGGGGTGGGGTTAAGGGTGAGGACAATCTGAACTTTCGCCTCGATTTTGGCGGCAGAGCGGGTTCCTGGGATCGCTACCGACTCAGAATTCCAGCTAAGAAAATGAAGCTGGCGGTTGAACAATTTGCAATCTCCTACCCCGACTATTACAAAGGGGAATTTGACACAAAGAATGTCGAAGTGATTGTGAAAGAT
>JBAUTA010000867.1:0-4538 GCA_049581985.1 Kovacikia sp. | reverse complement strand
GGGCTGTTCCCAGTCCTTCTGAACGGATTTAATCGTTTCCTGATCCCAGTAGGCTCCTTTTACCAGACGTACCGTCAGGGGAGTACCCCGCTGTTTTGCCCAATCAATCAAATCTTTCAAGTCATGCAAACTATCCCGCAGGTATGCCTGGAGCGTGACACCCAGATCGGATCGGGTGCGGAATTCCGTTTCCATCAGCAGTTGCTTCAGGATGGCGAGGGTCATATCCTTATACTGGTACTGCTCCATATCAAAATGAACAGCGACACCCAGTTCTTGGGCGCGGCGGAGCAGCAGCCGAAGGCGATCGCTGACCCGTTCCCGACTTCCCTCCTCATCCAACGGATCAAATTGAGAATAGAACGCAGTCAGTTTAACGGATACCTGCACTTTTGGGAGAGCGTCTCCCCCTGCTGCGTCAATTTGCGGTACCGTTGACCACCGTTGGGCAGCATCGCTGAGTTGCGCCATTAACTCCAGATAGCGATCCAGATAGGATTTTGCCTCTACTTCGGTAATCACCGCTTCACCGAGAAGATCGACGGTAAAGGTCATCTTGTCCTTTCGTAGCCGTTCGATTGTCTTCAATACTTGCTGAATATTTTCTCCCGCAATGTACTTGTGTGCTAAGGCTTCCACGGCTGTGGAGACGGTTGTTGCCGCCAGTTGCCCCGGCATCGAATCGGGATTCGCAAAGTTCAGCATTCCCTTGAGCGCAGCGGGTAGCTCAACGGTTTCGTCCCCTAAATATTCCTGCAAATGTCGGGCAATTTCGGGCTTACTGCGCAGCGAAGGCAAACAATCAATAAAGCGAAAAAGCTGTACCCGCAAACCAGGATTACCCATTGCCCAAGACAGCAATTTATCGTCCCAGCGCATTTGATCACGCATCTGGGCAAAGAAGGAGCGGCTTTCGCGGGTCGCAGACAAGAGCTGACGAGCGATCGCCTGGGTTTGATCTTCGTAGGGACTGGCGGGAAAATGTGCAACCACAGTGGAGGACTCCTGTTAAGCAAAAGGCTTGGCACTCTGATGTTTCAGGGCTTTTACCCATTGTATCCTTCGGGGTGAAGGGCGGGTTGCCCAGGGGCTACTTGTTGGGAAGGGTTAGCTCGTCTTGCAGGATAGCCATCAGCGTTTTCAGGCAATGGTTTTGGAGGAATTGAGTTGCATCCTCAGCGGGTAAGGGTTTGCTGAACAAATAACCTTGCATCTCCTGACAGCCGAGCGATCGCAAAAGCTCCAATTGTTCACGGGTTTCTACCCCCTCGGCAACGACGCTTAAATTTAGCCCCCGCCCCAGCGCTATCACCGCCGTCACAATCGCCGCATCGTTGGCATCCGTAGTCAGTTCCTGAATAAAGGACCGATCAATTTTGATGGTGTTGAGGGGAAACTTTTTCAAATAGCCCAGGGAAGAATAACCTGTCCCAAAGTCATCCAGGGAAATATGAACACCCATTGTTTGAAAATCTTTCAGCATGGCGGTTGTAAAAGTGGCATTCCGCATCGCTGTCGTTTCTGTAATTTCCAGTTCCAGGTAACAGGGATCTAATCCGGTTTCTGCCAGAATTTTAGACACCGTTTCGACCAGGCAAGGTTGCTGAAACTGCCGTGCAGACAAATTCACGGCAATCCGTAAAGGAGGTAACCCGGCTACCTGCCAGGCTTTGTTTTGAGCACAGGCCATCCGCAAAACCCACTCGCCGATCGGGACAATCAAGCCATTCTCCTCAGCCAGTGAAATGAAGGTGCGGGGAGAAATCAGCCCCAGTTCAGCGTGCTGCCAGCGAATTAGCGCTTCCATGCGAGTGATCTCCCAGGTGCTTGTGTTGACCTGGGGTTGGTAGTAAAGAACAAATTCGTTACACGCCTGAGCGTGGTGTAGGCTACTTTCCAGCACCAACCGTTCCGTTGCCTTGAAGTTAATTGCCGGGGTATAAAACTGGTAGCCATTCCGCCCCTCTTCTTTAACCCGGTAAAGTGCGGCATCTGCGTTTTTAAGCAAGGTTTGGGCATCCGTCCCGTCTTCGGGATAAAGCGCAATACCAATGCTGTTACTGATGTAGAGTTCATGCCCTTCCATCGAGAAGGCTGGCTTCAGGGCATCAATAATCCTTTGGGCAGCTTTGGCCGCATCCTCCGCACAATGAATTTGGGGCAACAGGAGGGTGAACTCATCCCCCCCCCAACGAGAAATGGTGTCTCCCTCACGCACGCAGGCTAACAGACGCTGCGCCACTGCCTGCAATAACTGATCTCCGATCGTGTGCCCCAGGGTATCGTTAATCGTTTTGAACCGATCCAGATCAAGAAACATCACGGCTGCCATCGCGCCATTCCGCTCAGCGCTGGCCAGCGCAAGGGGCAGGCGATCGTTAAATAGCATCCGATTGGGCAATCCTGTCAACAAGTCATGAAACGCCTGATAGCGCACCGTAGCTTCTGCCTGCTTGCGCTGCGTAATGTCTTCAACCGTGCCCTCGTAACCTAAAATTTGTCCCTGGCTGTCGCGAATGGTGCGGGCATTTTCCGAAATCCAGATGACCTGACCATCCTTGCGGTAAACCTGAGACTCAAACCCCAAGACCGTCCCTTTTTGCTGCACCAGATGGCGGAACTCTTCCCGCCGTTTAGTGTCTACATAGAGTTGATGCTTAATATCTGTCAGGGTTGCAATCAACTCCTCTGGAGTGTCGTAACCATAAATCTTGGCCAGCATCGGGTTGGCAGTCAGATAATGCCCATCAGCCGTAGTCTGGAAAATTCCCTCAATTGCATTTTCGAAGATACTGCGATATTTTTGTTCAGCCTGGCGCAACGCTGCCTCGGCGTTCAGGCGATCGCTAATGTCTTCCAAAGTCCCCAATACCCCAATTACCTTGCCCTCAGAGTCGAGAATGGGAATCTTGTTCACATTCGCCCAACTCCATTGACCTGTCAGAACATTGCCCTGTTCAAGCAGGTTGACCAACGGCTTTCCCGACTTAATTACGGCCACATCCTGTTGTCGGAAATGGGCAGCGTTGACCGGATTGTAGGGTAATTCAAAGTCGGTTTTGCCCAAAATATCGGCAACTGACTGAATTCCCAACTGCCGGACAAAAATTTTATTGCAGCCCAAATAGACTGAGTTGGTATCTTTCCAGAAGATAGATAGGGGAATGTTATCCAATACCAAATGCAGGAATGCTTCCTTCTCTTGCAGGGCCTTTTCAGCCTGCTTGAGTTCGGTAATGTCGGTGATAAACCCCTCCAAACCCAGGACCTTGCCATCCCCATCGTATAGCCCCTGGCCCTTTTCCCAAAACCACCGTTCCTGACCTGACTTGGTGCGGATGCGATACTTCACCACGTAGGGTTCCTGGTTGGCGATCGCCTGGCCGATCGCCTCCAACAACGGGGACAAATCCTCTGGATGGGTAATGGAGTTATAGGTAACCTCCCGGTTTGTACCCACTAACTCTTCACTGCGGTATCCGGTCAACTCAAAACATCCCTGACTCAGATATTGCATAGACCAATCAGCGTCGTTAGCACAGACGAAAACAATTCCGGGTAGGGAATCAATCAAGCTTTCTAACTGCTGCTGCCTGGGTGTCGGCGGGGGGGCACCATTTTGAGTTTCGATCGCAGGGAGAACTGAGCCTGACCGCTCTATCTCCTGCTGCGCCAGGCGTTGACATAAGTCCTCAGAATACGGTTGGGGATTGGCTGCCTGAAAAGTGCCCAGGATCTGAACCGGGGCACCTACTGAGTCGAATACTGGATAAAGGGTAACCGCCCATGCCTGAGGTAAGCCAGAGCTGTTTTTGGTTGGACTGATCTGGTAAGTGACGGGTTGCTGCTGCTCAATACAATATCTGGCATAGCCATAGGTCACTTCTGCTATTTTCGTTGGAGAGGTTTTGTGCGGAGAGGTCTCCGGAAAATCTTCGAAAGCACTCGCCAGAAACTTGGCACAGACAGAATTGACTGCAACAATACAAAGGGGAACTCCTATTTCAACGCTGGCTGGAGATAGAATTGCCAGGAGTAAACCATCATGGGAGTCATCTTTAAGTACCTTCCACAGAGGAACGTTACCTTCAAGGCTCACCTTCCCCCACCATTCATGCAATGTCATTAATTCTGTTCGGCAGGCTTAGCTGTGAGTGTTTTCAAGGAAATTAGTTCTTGAATGTAACCTAAACTAACAGTGGCTTTTAGCAACAAATAGCACAAAAATCAGTCGTTCTTCCGCTAGAACTACGGAACCGGATTAACCTATGAAATTCATGCAATGCACAGTTAGAACCATGGTCGCTCTGGGTACGGCCACCGTCGTTGGGAACCTCTTTGGTGCCTGGTCTCCAGAATGGAGCGACCAGGGACAGATAGGGACCTGGAACAAACCTGTGGCGGTTGCAACGTCTCTAGTAAAAGTTCCCAAAATGGGGAGAACCTATCTCAACACCTTATCCAGCTCAGTTGTTCAGCAGTTTTCCAATCCCCAGATGGTGAGTCAGCTTAGCGGTAAAGTTGATCTCGCCCTGCTG
>JBAUTA010000866.1:0-3474 GCA_049581985.1 Kovacikia sp. | reverse complement strand
ACCTAACATTTTACCTGTGAGATGCGTAGATTGTATGGCAATTTCGGGGGTATCGAACCCCGCTCAATTGCCGCTCCTATCCCTCCCCGCGCCTGAAGTCGGGGGTTTCCCGGAGGTTTTTCGATGATTTTGGCGAACCCTCGTCTATCTCACCACCTGACTTCCATGGCTACGGGGGTCAGCAACGCCTTTAGTAGCAGATGGGGGAGAAAAGGCGGAGGTTTGACCAGTTGACTGGGCATAGGGAAGGGCGTCTCCCGATGTCAAAGCAACTAAATTCGCTTCTATAATTGAACGCGGTTGCTCTCCAATCGTCTGGGCGATCGATTGCCCATCCTGATTTAAGAAAACAAAATGGGGAATCCCATCTACCCGGTAGGACAGGATTTCTGGAAGCCATTTGGTGTTGTCTACATTCAGCATGACAAAATTAACCTTGTCGCTGTACTGCTGTTTTAACGATTCCATATCCGGTGCCATGGCCTGACAACTGGTACACCAATTGGCATAGAACTCCATTAGGGTTGGCTTGCCGCTACCCAAAGCCACTTCTAGGGGAACGGAGTCTTCGGCGATCGTTGTGAGTCTTGCGGAACCAGTCTCAGTGTTTAAGCCTAAAAACAAAGCAGCGCTGAGAACCACTGCCACCATGACGATCAGAAAATTCCTTAATTTGTTCACCAGAGAGGATTGGGGTTGCTTGGAGGGTGCCGTTGAATTGGCGGAGTTCTCAGTCATAACCGATGCTTCTTGATGGGGAGGAGTCCTCCCTTAGTTTATCGAAACTAGTACAACAAAAATAAAGTTTTGAAAGGGGCGAAGCCCCCACTCCCCCCTGGTGCAAAATTAATGATTTGCAACCCTCGTGCAGGAAGGCAGGAAAAGGTAAAAGTCGGGAATCTAAATTAATAAACGTATCAAAAAATACAGTTTTATCCTCTGAAAAGGCACAATTGAGGTGGCAGGCTTGATAGATGCTCCCATGGAAATTGCTCTCGTAACATTATTTCTGATCTCACTTCCACCTCTTGGTCTGGCAGGGACGATGCTGCTGTTGAGCAGCTATGAAACTTCAAACGAGAAGGTTAAAGCAGATTTGAGGCGGCTTTTCTAAAATAGGGATAACAATAGGAATAGCTGTTCTTTAATCTGGCACTCCGCTGCCTATCAAGCTTTGAAGAAACGTGTCACGCTGACTTTCCCAAAACGCTCTGTTCAGATGCCGGTCACCTACAGGCTGGCAAAAGAGTTTAATGTGGCGGCAAATATCATCCGTGCTCAGGTTGCACCCAACCAGATTGGTAAGTTGGTTGTGGAACTGTCGGGAGATATTGACCAACTAGATGCCGCGATCGACTGGATGCGATCCCAGGATATTAATGTTTCCTTTTCCAATCGAGAGATCCTGATTAATGAGGATTCTTGTGTTCACTGTGGTTTGTGTACTGGTGTGTGTCCGACGGAGGCACTAACGCTTGACCCGCAATCCTTTAAGCTGGCCTTTACGCGATCGCGCTGCATTGTATGTGAACAATGCATTCCTACCTGTCCGGTACAGGCGATTTCAACAAATTTTTAGGCTTAGAAAGAAGCCGCTATAGTCGTAGTTAAATCACTCATAGGTTCTACGATGCTTGCCCCATCCAACTCTACCTGCGTTCTTTCCCCCGGTAGCCTGCGACGAGTCCATCACATTGCCTTGAATGTGAAAGATATGCAGGTATCCCGCCACTTTTATGGCACGATTTTAGGATTGCATGAGTTGCAGGGTGAGGAAGTGCCGACTACGTTGAAGGATCTGGTGGCGGCGGGTAAGGTTGCCAATTTTGTTACCCCAGACAGCACGGTGATTGACTTGTTCTGGGAACCCGATTTGAATCCACCCGCTCCTGATCCCCATCAGCAGTTTACCCGCGCTAACCACCTGGCCTTTGACATCGCTGCGGCCTTATTCGATCAGGCAGTGGAGGTGCTCCAGCAAAATCAGGTAATGATTGACCATGGTCCCGTCACGCGCCCAACTGGGCGCGGAATTTATTTCTACGACCCCGATGGCTTTCTGATTGAGATTCGCTGCGATCCGGCTTAGGGCACTCTCTAGAATTCAAAATTCCGCCACTGCTCAACGGCTAATTTCCTGGATGTGTTCAACAGTGAAAGCAACTTCCTGACCGTAGCTGAGTTCCAGGATATGCCCATTGGGGTCTTTCAGAAATGCCCAGTAACCTACGGGGGGACCGGAGTCGGTGGGGCCATCTTTCAGTTGTCCTTCCGCTTTTGCCTGGGCGCAAAGATGGTCAACCTCCTCGCGGGTTTCACAGGCGAATCCCAGATGGGCAGGCGACAAAAGTGGATGCTCCACGGTTGGCTGCTGGATCAAAACAATAATAAAAGGACGGGTGTGGTCTGTAATCCAGGCAACGGCTTGACCGGGATGATCGACGCGATGATGAATTACACTCATCCGAGCATATTTCCGATAGAAGGCAATGCTGGCATCCAGATCAGTGACCGGCAGCGCAATATGGGTTAATCCGAGATCAGCCATTTATTTTCTCCAGGCACGGCATGAAATTCCTTAGAAAATTTTTCCCCATTTCCCCTATTCTCCCTCCCCATTTTCCGGGACAGGAAACTTGCAATCTTTTAGTTTTTGTGAATAATCTTTAAGTTAAGGTCGTCTTAAGTTTTAATACTCATTTAATACCCATTTAAAGGGCAACCACGATCGAGGGCGGGGTGTAGGGGCTTCGGTGTGAGCGGTTCGACTAAACGCTCATCGAATGTCTCAGTTAAACCATACTCACCGGACGTCTCGGAAAAACGGTGGAACTCCTGATCAGGAGCGAAGCCTCCGCTTCCCCAGCAGTGGTCTACATTTTTGAATCTGTATCTTTAAATGGGTATAAGTCCTTGCTTGAGCCATTTAGAAGGAGTTGCGAGTGAATGCAGCCGAGCAGGCGATGAACCTGGAATCCGCTAGCAAAATCGCTACAGTGGTCAATCTGTTTAAGGCTGAGTTCCCCGATGCGAAGTCAGACCTGAAGCCGTGGGCAAATGATCCTGATACGCGAGAACTGGTCGATCCTGACTCTATCGATATTGGGTTTCACTTTCCGGGGTTTTCTCGTCTGCTACAAAGCCGCAGTATTCTACTTCAGATCCGGTTTCATGAGGATGCAGTCACAGGAGAGCGCCGTGCGATCGGAATTGAAGTTGCCGGGTTTAACCATCGGGGTAAACAGTGGTGGCTCTCCACGGTTGAAAGCTGGGCCTTTGAAGGCGAAAGCTGCCCGACACCCGAAATGGCGGATAAGCTCAAAGCCTTTCTTAAGCAAGTTTTAGAGTTATTTGGGTTTTAATACTAATTTTAACCTGAGTTCGGGTTAAGCCGGAGGTAGCAGATTGTGGTCAATCGCAATCGACGGCTTCTTTGGTTGATGGCAGTAGGCAATCAATCCACCCAAAATATTG
>JBAUTA010000865.1:0-2220 GCA_049581985.1 Kovacikia sp. | reverse complement strand
TAGAGGGTGAAATCACCAACATTACAGCCGCATTTTCGTCAAATTCTGTCATTCAATTTTTATTGCGGGATGAGCAGCACTATTGTCAAACCAATTCTTTAAGAAAATCTTTTTTTAGAGGTACCCTTGAGTTGATCTTGAGCAGTTTTCAAATATTCAATCCCTTTATCAAGCTCAGAAAAAAGCTCCTCAATTTTGGCTACGATACGGTCCTGCTCATTTCGTGGTGGTATTTGAATATCTAGTTCATAAGCATCATTTCTATTTAGACCTGGAATAGCTGTTGATTTGTCTAGTCTTGCCAGGTTGAGAAATATAAAGAGATAGTATGCGAACCTAAAATTTATCTCACTAGGCACTCTTACAAAATATGTGGTATCAATTGCCCAAAAATTTTGTTCGGAAATAAATACTTCACCAACAGATCCCTTGCGACCAACTATTAAGGCAGGACTCTCAACTAAGTACTCGTCATGATAGCCAACCATCCCACTTGATCCAAAAACTGGATATTGACCTGTTTCAGCCCTGTCACTCTTTCTTAATGCTTTTCCATATTCGAACTCAAAGACATCTCCAAATTTGGTAGACACCCATGAATTAGCAAAATCATCTCCAGAATTGTTTGCACGATGATCTGCACCATTCATAATCATTTGCCAGTTTTTCTCTCAGCTTGTCTATCATAATTTTCATCAATCTTAAAATTATCCTTTAAAGTCTTCTAAAACTTTAGAGATCATAATTTTCAATTGAGGAGTATCTTCTTGAACTGCTTGCCAAATTATATCTACATCTGTATTGAAATAATCATGAATTAGTTTATCTCGCATTCCGGCAATATCTCGCCAGGGAATATCAGGATATTGGCTCCTTACTGAATCTGGGATGCGTTTCACCGCTTCGCCAATAATTTCGATCGCCCTTGAAACTGCAAACACCTTTTCTAAGTTTCGTGAGAAAGCCTCAAATTCAATGCCTGCTGTAAAATGCTCGATCGCAGCAACAGCATCCAAAATATCCTGTAAATAGTCCTGAATCTGTCGCTTGGTCACAGGTAAACTACCTCTGCCAAAATTCGCTCTCCAATGCGAGGCTTCAGTCCAGACTTATGCACCAAATCGACTTTGACCCCTAGATTGTCGCTGAGATAGTTCTCTAAATTGATAAATTTCAACAAGCTTGGTGTCTCCGAAAACTCCACCAGCACATCCACATCGCTGGCTTCCGTCTGTTCCTGCCTGATATAGGAGCCAAAAACACCTAATTCCCGAACTTTGTAACGTTCTTGCAACAAGGGCTTATGTTGCCCAAGCCACTGCTTAATCTCCTCCAGCGTTTTCATAAAGCCTAACCTCCTCAAAGCAAGCACAGCACGTAGTCTAGCTTACCCTGTTCTGCTTCAGCTATGAACGGTGTATCAATCAGCACCTTACAGCTTCAATCTGTTGCTGAGCTTAAGTTCTGGAGGTCAAAGTTGAGCGTCTACAAGAGGGCTTAAACCCAACATGGCTTAAAGTCCAACAGGTAAGCCTGTGGTGCGCCCACACCAAGGACTAAGCGGCATAACTATTTATTAGACAGACTTTCTCTGGCTAATCACCCAATTTAGGGATCTTAGGCTGAAAAAGTCCGTCTAATCACCACTACAGCATACTAAACAGACATGCTTTCCGTATATCACCCCCATTTAAGAGGATTAGGCAGACAACCTCGGTATAAATTCCAATGGATAACCTAAGATTTGCAGCCTAACATCCCTTTTTAAGTAATTAGGCTGCAAATCCTCATGGAACCCCGTCCAAAGAAACTTTTAGACCAAGTCCGCGACACCATCCGACTCAAACACTACTCCTATCGCACGGAAGAGAGCTATGTACAGTGGATTCGACGTTATATACTATTTCATGGCAAACGCCATCCTCTAGAGATGGGCAGTGCTGAAATTGAAGCTTTTTTGACAGATCTGGCAGTGAACCAACAGGTAGCAGCCTCGACTCAGAACCAAGCATTGAGTGCTCTGCTATTTCTATATCGGGCAGTGCTTAAGCAAGAATGCGATGGCTCTATAGATGCGGTTCGTGCCAAGCGTGCCCGATATCTTCCCACCGTGCTTACGAGAGACGAGGTGTTGGCGGTTATCCAGAATCTCCCAGGAGTACACCAGCTTTTCGTCCAGGTCCTCTATGGCAGTGGATTGCGACTGACTGAAGGATTGCA